>CALMIW010000810.1 GCA_937864275.1 uncultured Dehalococcoidia bacterium | reverse complement strand
CGTGGCCTCGAACACTGCCTCGCAGGCGTTCATCAATCAGATCGACTCGGCGATCACGACGCTGAACACGCGGCGTTCGGACCTTGGCGCCGCGCAGAACCGGTTGGAGCACACGGTGAACAGCCTGGGTGTGAGCGTCGAAAACCTGACGGCTTCCGAACGGCTCGAGCAGCCCGCCGCCGTCGCCGAACTGAGCAGAAGGAGGGCGAGCAATCAGATCGGGCAGCGGGCCGGCCCCGCCGCCCTCGCCCGGGCGAACCGGGCGAGCCAGAGCGTGCTGAGCCTCCTCCGCGGCTAACCGCCGTAGAGACAGGGCCCAGCCCGAAACGGGGCGCGGCAGCGATGCCGCGCCCCGTTTTCGCGTGGCCCGCCGTTGGGACTCGCCTGTCCACCGTTCCGCTCCCTCAAGATCCTCCGGCTCTCACCCGAAGATCAGGTGAGTCCCCGAAAGGAACCGGCAATGGCCGACATTAGACTGGCCGCCATCGACCCTGTCGCGTTCGCTCCCCAGGCTCTCTCGCCGGATGGGCGCGGACGCAGTGGCGCGTATCCGCGTCCAAGGCGGCAACGGTCGGCGCGCGAACGGCTGCTTGCAACCCTCGCGCCAAATCGCCAGCCGGAAACGTGTGAAGTGGACTACGTCGTGGATGCCCAGGGGATGATGGTCGCCGTCCTCGTCCGCGACGTTTCGAGTGGGGAGGTCATCGCCCGGATCAACGCCGAGGATCTCTGGCAGCTGGGTTCTGAAGAAGCTGCCGGCGGACTCCTCCTCGAGCGGAAGGGATAGCGCATGTCTGACCCGGTACGCATCGGCGGCTTCTTCTCCACGTTCGATACCGAGGCGGTCATCGCGCAGTTGACCAACGTGCGGATGAACGCGGTGACGCTGCTCGAAATCAAGGGCGCGAAGGCGGCCGCCAAGCAGTCGGCGATCGCGACCGTGCAGTCATCGGTGGCGGCGCTGCTCTCGAAGTTGAACGCTCTCGCCAACGCCAGCTCGGTGAGCGGGAAGGTTGCGAACAGCAGCGGTTCGGCGGTGACCGCATCGACCACGCCGTCCTCGCTGCTCGGCTCGTTCACGGTGGACGTGACGAAGCTGGCCTCGTCCTCCAAGTTACAGGGCGGCGTCGTTGCCGCCGCGATCGACGCGACGAAGTCGATGAACGACTCGAACTTCGGGACGGTGCCCACGAACGGCACGTACACGATCGCCACGGCCACTGGCGGCGCGCACACCTTCGGCATCGGCGGTGCGGACGTGCAGTCGGCGGCGCTTCTTTCGGCCGCGAACACGCAGACAGCGATCACGAGCGGCACATTCACTATCGCCACGGCGACCGGCGGCTCGAGCACGCTGACGATCGATACCGCGACGCAGTCGCTCGACGACGTCGTGGCCGCGATCAACGCCTCCGGAATCGGCGTCACCGCGACGATCAGCGACGACCAGTATGGTCACGCGAACCAGCTGACGATTACGTCCACGCAGGGCGACATCACGTTCGGCAGCGGTACTGACACCTCGAACTTCCTCTCGGCGACGAACCTCTCGTCGTCTACCGGGACAACGACGCGGACAAGCGGGTCGGCGTTCACGAAGATGATGTCGCTGAACGACGTCATTGCGGATATCAACGGCAGCGCCATCGGGGTGACGGCCAGCATTACGAACGACGCGAACGGGCGCGCGAACATCGTCACCGTGACCTCGTCGCAGGGGAACATCAGCTTCGGCAACGGGGCCGACACGTCCAACTTCCTCTCCGCGAGCGGGCTGATCACGTCGGCGACCGGATCGACGCGGGCAAGCGCAAACCCGCTCTCGCGGGCGAGTCAATCAGCGAAGCTGCAGGATGTCGGCTTCAACGCCGGCCCCCTCGCGGCAGGACCTCACAACCTGGTCATCAACGGGGTCGAGGTCGCCTACGACGCATCGACCGACTCGATGACCGACGTGGTGAACCGCATCAACGCGAGCGCTGCAGGGGTGACCGCGCGCTACGACTCCATCACCGACACCTTCCGGCTCCAGAACACGAAGACGGGGACGCTTTCCATAACCGTCGCCGACGATGGTGCGGGCGGCGACCTGGCGGCGAAGCTGGGGCTCATCGGCGCGACGTTCACGGAAGGCGAGAACGCGGCGTACTCGATCGATGGCGGCCCTGCGCAGTCATCGGCCAGCAACACCATCACGCACAACGGGGTGGGGGTAACGCTCAACGCGCTGACCAACGGCACCCCGGCCACCGTGACGGTCACCCAGGCCGCCACCTCGGCACTCGCCGCTGTGAAGGGATTCGTCTCCGAGTTCAACAACGTGATGACCGCGATCGGCACCGCAACGAAGGCGGACGGTTCGAGGGAGAACAACACGTCGGGCCCGCTCAGCGGCGACGCGAGTCTGCGCCAGCTGAAGTCGGACCTGCGCTCCATCGTGACGAGCATGGGCGTCAACATCGACGGGACGTTCACGACGCTGAGCCAGATCGGCATCAGCTTCGGCGCAGTCGGTTCGGCCCTGGGGTCGACGAACACGCTGCAGCCCGCGGGGACGCAGGCGCTGCTGAGCTCGCTGACGCTCTCCGCTTCGCTCCAGCCCGGCGGCACCAGTTCGGTCAGCAGTTTGACGGGCACCTACGCGGGGACGCAGACCGGGAAGTACACCATCGAAGACGACGGGCTGGGAAATCTCACGTCCGTGTTCACGCCGGCGAACGGCGGCCCTTCGACGACCACGACCGCGACGGTGACCGCGAACGGTTCGACCTCGATCCTCATCCCGGGGATGCTCGTCAACGTCGGGCCAACCTTCCAGGCGGGCACGCATACGGTCTCGGTGACCGCCTCGTCCCAGAGCGTGATCCAGCGCCTGAAGCAGTTCTCGGAAATCCAGTCGGGCGCGGGCGGCGTGCTCCAGAAGCGGCAGGATGCGTTCAAGAACATCCAGACGGACATCGCACGGCGCATCGAAGACGTCCAGGACCGGATCGAGAAAGAGATGGAAGTGCTGCGGAAGAAGTTCGCGCTGATGGAACAGGCCCAGGCGGCGGCACAGTCGCTGATCAGCCAGCTCCAGGCGACGACGAGCAAACTGACCTCGAGCAAGGACAGCTAGCCGCGGGGCACCCCCGATGCGCAAGCCGGGGGTCGCTGCCGATGACTGAATCCAGGAGACCACGGCCCGATTGAAGGAGAAGGTACCGCGAATGACCAGCAACCCGTATGCCGCTTACAGGACTGTCGAGGCGACCACCGCCGACCCGATCACGCTCACCACGATGCTCTACGACGGCTGCGTGAAGGCCCTGAAGAAAGCCGCCATCCACCTGGAGAACGGCAACCGCACGGGATTCAACGACGAAAGCAACCGCGCGTACCTGATCATCGGCGAGCTTCGGGCCACGCTCGACATGAGCCAGGGCGAGATCGCCGACAACCTGGCCGGGATCTACGCCTACTGCATGCGGCTCATCGTCGAGTCGTCGCTGGGCGATACCGGGCGGCTGCGCGAAGTGGAGCGGCACATCGCGACCATCGCGAGCGCCTGGAAGGTGGCGACCGCCGACCTTAAGGCGAGCCGCGCCCCCGCACGCACGGGCGCCGAAGCAGCGGCCTGAGATGTCCGACGGCGCGATCGAGGCCGCACTGGCGATTGCCCGAGCCCGGCACGACGCGATCGCGCGGGGCGACCTGGATGGCTACTCGTCCCGCGGGGACGAGCTGGCGGCCGCCTGTGCGGTCCTGGCCGGCGCCCCGGCAGGCTACCTGACGGTGGCGCACATCCCGGCGCTCGATGAGCTTGTCGCCCTCGAAACGCAGTCCCGTTCCATCCTCGAAGGGATGATGGCAGAGGCTTCGGCCCGGCTTGATTCGCTGCGCCAGAGCGAGCGCGCGAACGCCGCCTACCTGCGCAACGAACAGCACTCTGTAACCGGCGCGTAAGTTCCACGATCCAGTCGTGTAAGCGGGTTCACTGTTCCTCGTTTTGTCACCGTTTGGCCCTCCGGAAGCGCCTGACGGAGCCACTTCGGGCAGTCAAGATCGGCCTCGAAGGTGCCGACACTCACCAAGACCGATGGGCGGTTTGCCCGCCGATGGAGAGGACGCGAAGTGACCGCAACCAGGCCCGCGAAGAAGCCCTCGCTATCCACGCTCGTCGCCGGTGGATTCGTGCTCGCCGCCGCGGCCATCTCGTGGTTCGGCATGACGGGCTCCGGGTCATCCGCGGCCGGCAGTGAGCCGATCGTCACCTCGGCCGGGGACCAGCGGCCGGCGCGCCCCGAATCCTCGGTTGCCGGCGTTTCCACCGGTGGGCTGCCCACGCGCATCGTGGTGCCGTCGGCCGGCGTCGACGCCGCGGTGGCCGAAGTCGGCGTGACGGTCGCCGGTGGGAAGGCGGCATGGGAGACGGCCTGGCGCGCTGCCGGGCGCTGGCCCTGGGCGCCGGGCTCATGTTTGTATC
>CALMIW010000809.1 GCA_937864275.1 uncultured Dehalococcoidia bacterium | reverse complement strand
AGAGCTGCACGAACGTCGGGTTGTAGTTCCATGGCCGCGGGCCCGGGTCGTTCTCCGGGTAGCCCCCGGCGGCCGGCGGGAGCATGGCGATCAGTTCCTTCGACGGGCGGGCCAGTGTCCCCCGGGTCATCGGCTGCATCACGTGCGGGTTCTCCGCCTTCAGCACTTCGGCCCCGAGGTCGCCGAGCAGCAGCGTCGCGAACGGCCCCGCCCAGACCACGCACAGGTCGATCACCCGGATGCCGTCGAGCGGGAGCTTCGGGTCCGCCGTGCGCGTCGCCGTCGCTTTTGGCGGCTTCGCCGCAAGCTCCGCGCGAATCTCCGCCTCGTGCTCGTTCAGCAGCGGCGCCGGCCGCCGCAACTCCCACGGGCTCTTCGGCATGATCAGCGGACGCCCCGGGATGGTGACTTCGCCCAGCGAAGCGTGCGTTGCCGTCGCCCAGAAGCCGCGGTCGCTGAAATGCGCGTCCGCCCGGATATCAGAACCAACGAACAGCGGCCCGCAGAGCACGCGGGCCTCGCGAGCCGCGTCCCAGATCTCGCGCTTCGTGTGCTCGCTCAGCCAGGCGAAGAAGTACGCCTCCAGTTCCGCCACGTTGTCGGGGTTCAGCAACGAAGCTCGCTGGCTCCATTTCGGGTCCTGCAGCCACTCCGGGTTGCCCATCATCTGCGCGAACCGGTCCATCCGCGTGGAAGCTGCTGAAAACTCCACCCAGCCGTCGGCGCAGGGATACACGCCCGTCAGCACCGACCGGTTCGCCCGGGACGCCCGCACCGTCTGCCGCCCGGAGAACTCGAACGCGATCGTGCCCACATGGCGCCGGTCGGCACCGAGGAAGTGGCTGTCCGCGATCGAATAGTCGACCCGCTGGCCGATGCCCTGCTGCTTGCTCGCCAGGATTGCCGCGAACGTCGCCGTCGCCGCAGCCGACCCCGATTCCACCAGCGACGCCGTGCCGTACATCGTCACCGGCTCGCGTTCCTGCATCCCCATCGTGTACATCTCGCCGGCGAACGCGTAGAGCGTCAGTTCGTTGCCGAGGTAGTCCCGGTACGGACTGTCCAGCCCGAAGTTCGAGATGGAAACGAGCGGCAGGTCCGGCCGGCGCGCGTGGATCGCGTCCCAGCCAATGCCCAGTCCGTCGAGGTTGCCCGGACCCAGGCTCTCGACCACCGCGTCGGCCCGGTCGACGAGCTGGAGGAACGTTTCTTTCCCGGCGGCCGTCGCCAGGTCGAGTTCGATCGAGCGCTTGTTCGTGTTGAAGTAGTAGAACGTGCCGCTCTTCTCGGGGTGCGGCGTGTTGCCCGGGAATGGGCCAACCCTGCGCGCCGGGTCGCCGCCCGGCCGCTCGATCTTGATCACGTCGGCGCCGAAGTCCGCCAGGAGCTTGGTCGCGTACGGGCCGCAGATGTATTCGGAAAGGTCCAGGACGGTTAGTCCATGCAGTGGTCCGGGCAACGGGCGCCTCCAGCCGAAGCGTGCCGCCCCCGGGCCTGTATCGAGCCCGTTTCGAGCGGTGGCGAATCCTAGCACGACGGGGCCCGCCGCTCTCAAGCCTTCCGGAGGATCCGCATCCGATCCCGCACAAACAACAAGGCACCTTCGCGAGGAGCGAAGGTGCCTTGCCTGGTTGCTATCGAAGACGGGGTCTTCTAGCCGCGAGCTACCAGCGGTTGCCGCCGCGGCCACCGCCGCCGCCGCCGCCACTGTAGCCGCCACCGCCGCCGCCGCGGGTTCCGCCGCCGCCGCCGCCACGGCCGCCGCCGCCACCGCCGCCGTAGCCGCCGCCACCACCGCCGAAGCCACCCGAACGGGGGGCCGGCTGGAAGCAGTCACGGAAGTACGCCGGGGGATCGCCGCGGGGCTGGAAGGGCCCCGGGGCTTCTTTGCCCCGGGTGGGGCGGATGGCGCGGACCATCCCGCGGCGGGGGCCGCCGAAGCCACCACCGCCTCCGCCGAAGCCACCGCCGCCTTCGGCCTTGCGAGCGCCGCGGCAGTTGGGGCAACGCCGGGGCTCATTGGTGAATCCCTTGGACTGGTGGAACTCTTGTTCGCCAGCCGTGAAGGTAAAGGTGTTCCCACAATCGGAACAGGTCAGGGTCTTGTCGCTGTAAGGCATCGACGACCTCCTTGGGGTTTACGGTTCGTCGATTCAGTCAGGCAAGAACACAGAGGCTCGGTGAACAAGAACGAGGAAACCTGTACTCAGAATACCCGAACTCGCCCGAAATAACACGCACGATTTCTTCACGTTCGCCGGCGCCGCATGTCCGCCGGTCCCCGCCACGCTCGCCGCCTGCGGAAGCGCCCCTGTTCGCCCCTCTGAGGGCCGTCGAATTTCTCTTCATGGAATGCCCGGGATGCGGCCGTACCATCCGCGACAACGCGGTCGTTTGTGTCTATTGCGACCGCACGTTCACGGTTTCGCCCGAACAAAAGGCACGTGCCGTCGCCGATGCCGTAGCGACGCAGCGGTTCCAGGACGCGGCATGGCGGAAGCCCATCAAGCTTGAACCGAATTCGACCGAACGGGCCTACGACGAGACCGCGTACTACACCTGGAGCAGGTTCCACTGGCCGTGGCAGCTCCCTCGGATTTCCTGGTTCGGGTACTGGCTCCGCGACGCGTTCATCTACGTTGCCGCGGCTGCCGCCGTGCTCGGGGTTGTGGCCCTCGTCCAGGTGCTCGGCTGAGCCCTCCGCGGTCTCGCCCGACATAAGCGCCCGGGTTTCGCACAGTCCGGCCCTGCGGCGATTCCGCAGCCGGAAAACGGCCGGTACCATGCCGTCGTGGCCAGGACCCCGATCCCCTCGCTCCGCTTCGAGAAGGAAGCCTGGACCGCCGGCGCCTTCTGGGTCGCAGGCGTCGATGAGGTTGGGTGCGGCCCCATCGCCGGTCCGGTGGCTGCCGGGGTGGTGGCGCTCCCCCAGGGACGCCGCTTCCGCTGGTACTCCCAGGTCCGCGACTCCAAGGTGCTTCCCGAAAAGGCCCGCGATGAGCTTTCGGCCAGGATTCGCGAGTCCGTGCCTTTCGCCATCGGCTGGGCCACCGTGGAGGAGATTGACCGCATCGGCATTCTCCCGGCGCGCCGTCTCTGCATGCTCCGCGCGTTCGAACAACTCGGCGTGAAGCCCGATGCCGTCATCAGCGACGCCCTGGACCTTCCCCTCCCCAACGTCCGCGCCGTCATCGATGGCGATGCGCTCAGCGTCGCGGTGGCCGCCGCCTCGATCGTCGCCAAGGTCGAGCGCGACGCCCTTATGCAGGAACTCTGCGAGCGCTACCCGGGCTACAACCTCTGCCAGAACAAGGGGTACCCCACGCCAGAACACAAACGCCTCTTGCGCGAGCGTGGCCCCAGCCCCATCCACCGCACCAGCTACGCACCGGTCGCCCAGTACACCTTCCAATGGTGACCTCCCGCAGGCGCCTCGGCGATTTCGGCGAGCGGGTCGCCGCCCACCGCCTCGAGTCCTTCGGAATGCGCGTCCTCGATCGGAACGTCCGCGTCGGCCGCATCGAAATCGACCTGGTGGCCGAGGACGGAAACGACGTCGTCTTCGTCGAGGTCCGCACGCGTCGCGGCCAGGCCGCGGCCGCCGAGTCCCTCGCGCCGGCCAAGCTGCGCCGCATGTGGCAGGCCGCGGGCGGCTACTGCGAGGAACACAACGTCGATCCCGAACGCGCCCGCATCGACGTCGTCGCCATCGACCTGGCAGCCGACGGTACCGCCCGCACCATCGACCACTTTCGCGGTATCGAAATCCCCGAAGCGCCCGAATAGGCGCGCCAGCAACCATCGCGTTGTACCCTCACACGCGCAGGTCCCCGAAACCTGAAACCTGATACACCCGAGACCTCACACATGCGCGAAGTTGCTGAACTGAACGGAGACGGGATCGCGGCGGAACTCCGCGATGCAATTCATGCCATCAACGAAGCTCTCGGCTCGCCCGTGAGCTTCCGGCCCATCGATTGGTCGCTCGAACGTCGCGAAGCTTCGAACGCCGCTATCGACGAGGGCATCGGAGCCACCCGCGCACTCGGCGCCGCGATGAGGTATCCCACCGTGACCCAGACCGTCAGCCCCAACCAGGCGATGCGCGATCAACTCGGCCTCTCCGTCATCCATCGGCCCTGCCGCAGCTATCCCGGCGTCTCCACCAACTACACCGGGAACATCGACCTCCACGTCGTCCGCGTCGCCACGGGCGGAACCTACGAAGACGCCGGGATGCGCATCGGCTACCACTCCGCGGTCTCCATCCGCGTCATGGAACGCACCCCCGTCGAGCACGCGGCCCACTTCGCCTTCCGGTTGGCGGAGCGCCACCGCCACAGCGTGGTTTCCACCAGCAAGTACACCATCCAACGCGCGGCCGATGGGTTGTTCGAGGATGTCGTCACCGAGGTGGCCAACGAGTACCGCAAGAAGTTCGGGCGCGACTCGGGCGGGCTGATAA
>CALMIW010000808.1 GCA_937864275.1 uncultured Dehalococcoidia bacterium | reverse complement strand
CGACACCTTCCGCAACCTGCTCGAGAACCCCGGTATCTCCGTCTACTTCCTCGTCCCTGGGCGCTCCGAAACCCTCCGCGTCAACGGTTCCGCCCGCCTGGTGAAGGATCAATGGCTTCTCGACCAAATGGCCGTCAAAGGCCGCCCCGCGCTGCTCGCCATCGCCGTGACCGTCGAGGAATCCTTCTTCCACTGTGCAAAATGCGTCGTCCGCTCGAACCTCTGGGACGCGCAACACTGGGCCGATGCCTCCGAGCTCGCTTCTCTCGGCGCCGTCATGCGCGACCAACTCAAGCTTCAGGTCCCCGCCGAAGTCATCGACGCGAATCTGGAGAAGAACATCGCCACCAGGCTCTACTGAGCGGTCCCGGGGAGCGCGGCGCCCGTCTTTCGCGCTCCGCGTTCGCCTAGTACCTGGACCACTGCCACGATCGCCCGAGCGGCACGCGCAGCACGACAATGTCGTGGGCGGCGTTATCCCTGCCGCGGACGGCGTCCTTCAGCGTCCCGGCTTCGACGCCGCCCAGCGCCCGCACGGCCATCAGCGCGTCTTCCTGGACACCCTCGACGAACTCGCCCTGCACCGATTCCAGCTCGGCGTCCCACGCGATGTCGAACAACTCGCGCAGGAGGGCGGTCCCCAGGCCGCGCTGCCGGTACTCCGGGTCCACCACGATGCGGACCTCGGCGTAGTGGCTGCGCGCATCGCCGCGGTGGCGGATCAAGAGCCCGTCCGCGCAGACGCGCTCGCCGTCGAGGGCCAGCAGCGGCAGCGCCCGGTCGTAGTCCAGGTGCTCCACCCAGCCGTTGATCACCGCTTCCGAAACAACGTCGTCTTTCAGGAAGTAGCGCTCGTCGTCTGGGATCCGGTGGAAGAAGTCCAGCAGCGCTTTCGCATCGTCCCGCGCCATCGGCCGGACCGTGATCGGTGGCCCTCCGGACGACACGTGCAGCGGCTTCGGATAGGCGGACAGCGTGTAAACAGCCACGTCATGCTCCTTTCATGGCATCCCGATAGTCGCGTGCAGACTGTTCTCTTTCCGGGTGCATGGCAAGGGCCGGGTGGCCCCGGAGAGCATCCCCAGCGGCCCTCAAGCGGCGTGCGGAGAGCCCCGGCTGGCCTACCGCCGGAACTGCTTGCTCAGCCCCAGCCCCTGGTCCTGGTACGAAGAGCCCGCGTTTACCCCGTACAGGCGCTCGGGCACGGCCAGCATCCGCTCGTACATCAGCCGACCGATGCGCTGACCATCCTTCAACGCGTAGGGGATCTCGTGCGAGCGTACCTCCAGGATGGCGCGCGTGCCCTGCAGCTCGCCCGTCCCGTAGCCGAAACCGGGGTCGAAGAAGCCCGCGTAGTGCACGCGGAACTCCCCCATCGCCTGGTCGTACGGCAGCATCTCGGCCGCGTACGTCGGGGGCACCCGCACCCGCTCCTTCGATCCCAGGATGTAGAACGCGTCGGGCGTCAGGATCAGCTGGCGAGTCGGCCGTACCGCCTCCCAGAAGTCCTCCGGGTCGTAGTAGCCGATCCGGTCGAGGTCGATCACCGGCGTCTCCGTCCGCGCTTTCCAGCCGACGGTCGCGTCCCCCGTGCGCCCCGAAAGGTCCACCGAAAACCAGATGCCGCTGTCGACCGTCGCCTTCATTGGTTCGCCGTTCTCGTCGAACACCAGCGCTTCGTCCTCCGCTGCCTTCCGGCTGGCGTGCGAAGAGGCCGACCGTCCGCGCACGAAGCGCAGCTGGTTCAGGCGGGTGCCCGTCCGGGCGCGCACGTTGAACGTCTTGGGCGAAACTTCGGCGAACAGCGGGCCGGCGTAGCCGCGTTCGATAATGTCGAACTGGTCGGCACGGTCCGTGATCAGCCGCGCGAACACGTCGAGGCGGCCCGTCGTGCTCTTCGGGTTCGCCTTCGCCAGCAACCCGCTGTGCCCGCCGAGGTCCAGCGTTTCCAGCAGCGGGATGATGTAGACCGCGCCCTTCTGGAGCACCGCCCCGTTCTCGAGGTCGATGCGCTGGATCAGGAGGTCATCCGCCGCCTCCAGGACGCCGCTCGCTCGCCCCGGCAGGAAGCTCGCGCGCACCTGCAGGGCGAACGACCCCAGCCGCA
>CALMIW010000807.1 GCA_937864275.1 uncultured Dehalococcoidia bacterium | reverse complement strand
ATCCTCTGCCGTAATTCTCAGCAGGAGAACAACCGTGGCAGAGCACACCATCATCAAACCGCGCTGGGAACGAAAATTTGCCGAGGGCAAGATGTTCGAACGGATGGAGTGCGACCGCTGCCGGGCGCCGTTCAACTTCTCTCAGAGCCCGCGCGCGACGCGGATCCCGCGCTGCCCCGCCTGCGGGAGCACTGCCTCGCACCGGCGGGCGGCATAGGCGAGTTTCCTGTTTCGCGAAGCCTGCTAATCTAGGGGTTCGCGCAGGGGTGTAGCTCAGCTGGTAGAGCAGTGGCCTCCAAATCCACCGGTCGCGGGTTCGAATCCTGCCGCCCCTGCCAGTCTCTTTCGCTTCGGCCGTCCCTCACGCGGCTTGCCGCAGGGCCGGGGCAATTCGTACCATGCGTAACCGGGCCCAGGTGGTGGAACGGCAGACACGCTGTCTTGAGGGGGCAGTGTCCTTACGGGCGTGTGAGTTCAAATCTCACCCTGGGCACCATATCCTGTTCACAAGGCGCCATGGCCAAGTGGTAAGGCAGAGCTCTGCAAAAGCTCCATCGCCGGTTCGAATCCGACTGGCGCCTCCAAAGCACTTTCGGTTTCTGCGCACGTGGCAGAAACGTGAACGGCCCCGCAGCAATCGCGGGGCCGTCTTGTTTCCGGGGACTGTAATCCCCCGCTGTAACTTTAACCCTACCAGGCCACGAAAGGTCACGGCAACTGTTGGATCACCGTGGCCCTGAACGGCGCGGCCAAGAGATCGAACACGGGTGCGTAAGTGCCCATAGACGCGGCCTCCTTCATGTGCTCCGTTCGCGCCTCGGCAGACTCCCAGTCGGCGATCTCGACCAACGTGTCGGGATTATCGAGCACCTCATACCGTGCACTGCCGAGGAAACCGCGCTGACTAGCTCCCTCCGCAGCGATCAGTCGCTCGAGCAGCGCCTTGAGCTCATCGCGCCTGCCGGCGACGGCTTGCAGTTCGACAATGACTTTGACTGTCATCTGGAGTGTCTCCGTTCCGCGTGCTGCATTTGGCGAAGGCCGCGGGGGTCCCGCCATGGCCGTGGAGACTACACCCAGGAGAAGGGCGCTTGCACCGCCCAACCAGGGGAGCATGGAGCTGCCATTCGCCGTGCTCGCGTCCAGTCCATCCGGTCCGCAGCACCAGCGGGAATGCGATGCTGACGCAGTGAGTAGGCACGGTTGGGCCCGTGATGCTGCAGTGCCGGGATGACCGGATACGGCGAATTGGGCCCCGGCTTGGGGGCCCAATTCGCCACTACCGATGCCGATTAGCTTGCTCGCCCGCTCGCCCGGATGGCCCAGGCAGAGACAACGCCGAGCCAGAGCAGGGCGGGGATGTTCGCGGGGAAAGCCCCGCCCACCATGCAGAAGACAACGATGAATGCGCTCATGACCGCGCTGAACCAGGCGATTCCTTTCGGGAAGAGCGTCCCGCGCAGACCGCCAACGGCCGTGGCGACGGTGGCGGCAAGCATCGTCGCCCAGGCGGCCAGGACACCGTCCTGCTGGAGACGGTTGATGGTGATGTGACTCGCCGTGCTGTCCTGGTAGGCGGTGAAGCCGTCGAACACCTGCGCACGGAACGACATGGCAAGGCCGAGCGCCGCAGCGGTGACAAGGATGGACCCGAAGATCACGTTCGGGATGTCGCTCTTACCTTCCGCCCGGCGTTCCAGGAACCGCTTGAAGCCGACGCCAAAGGCGATGAGCGCCCCGACCACCAGGTAGCCGAGGCCCGAAGTCACCCGGAAGAGGACCTGGTTCTCGGTGGTGTCGAGCGCGTCGTAGAGCTGTTGCCCGCCGGCGTTGAGGTCGTCCATCGAATACACGAACTGGACCGACCAGGTGACGAAGACTCCGACGATGAAGGCCGTGAGGCCCATCCACGCCCAGACGCGGCTGTTCGTTCGTTCTCCGGCTGATACCGCGGCGCCGGCCCGTTGGGAAACTGCGATTGACGTCATGGTTTCCTCTCCCATGGATGTTGGGAAGCGTCTCCCCGGGGCCAAGGCCCGTGCGCTTCGCTGCAACCATCGTGCAGTCTTCCCGGCGCCGGCCGCTTCGGGCCCAAGGGCCAAAACGAACTCGGCCTGAAGGATGATTTCCCTGGCGCGGACATCGGCCGTACGGCCGATGGAGGGAGGAGGCCGCCGTGCTACTTTTGGGAGCATGAACGCGCTTCGCGAACGATGGTGGCCGGGACAACTCGGCATGGCGGTCGCCGCGCTGCTGGCCGTCCTCGCTCTCGCCGAAGCATTCCTCGGGACCAGGGTCGACCAGCCGTGGATTGTGGGCGGCACCATGCTCGCCGTGGCCGGCGCGCTCGTTCTCCGGCGAGTGGCGCCGCTC
>CALMIW010000806.1 GCA_937864275.1 uncultured Dehalococcoidia bacterium | reverse complement strand
CACCTCGGAGGAATTCGACGCCCTGGAGCCGGAATGGGCCGCGCTCTGGGCGACGGTGGGCGACGCGACGCCGTTTCAGCACCCGGCCTGGTACCGGGTGTGGCTGCGCCACTTCGGGAGCGGGACCTCGCCAGTGTTCCTTTCCATCCGCCGGGGAGGGGACCTCGCCGGCGTGGCGGCCCTCGACATGGACCGGGACCAGGCGCGGCAGCTGGGCGACCACAACGTCCAGGACTACGCGGGGCCGCTCTGCCTGCCTGGGGAAGAGGGGCCGGTTGCGGCCGGCATCCTCGAATGGCTGCGGGAGGACCTGACGCCGGGGGCGGTCTTCTGGGGACTGCCGAAGGACTCCCCCTTTCGCGACGCGCTGGCGGCGGCGGGCGACGCGGGCGGTTGGGAGACGAGCGAGACCCACGAGGCGGTCTGCCCGGGAGTGGACCTGCCGGGGAGCTTCGAGGAGTTCGTGGCGGCGCTTTCGAAACACGACCGGCACGAGCTGCGCCGGAAGATGCGCAACTTCGAGGCGGCCGGCGCACCGGAGTTCGAGACGCTGACCGCGGCCGCGGCGGTCGAAGCGGAGATGGAAACGCTCTTCCGGCTGATGCGGATCAGCCGGGGCGACAAGGACGAGTTCCTCACGCCCGAGATGGAGCGGTTCTTCCGGGACCTGGCGGCCATCTTCGCCGACCTCGGGATGCTGCGGCTTTCGAAACTGGCGCTCGACGGAGCGACAGTGGCGATGACGCTCGCGTTCGAGCGGGCGGGGACCACCTACCTCTACAACAGCGGGTACGACCCGGAATATTCGAAGCTGGCGGTCGGGCTGATCAGCAAGGCGTACGCCATCCGGGAGGGAATCGCCCGCGGAGGCACGCGGTTCGACTTCCTGCGGGGCGAAGAGGATTACAAACGGCGCCTGGGCGGCGTGGACCGCGAGGTCGTGACGCTGACGCTCAGGGCTTAGGGCGGGGCTGGCTCTCGAAACCCGGGAAGCGCGGGGTCAGGAGGGGCGCCAGACGCGAGAGGGCTTGCCCTGCATCATCTCGCGGAGCGACCAGACCTCGACGCGCCACGGTTCGAGGCGGAGGGCGCCGAAGCCCGGGTCGGTCGGGCCGCCCTTCCAGAAGAGCCCCGGGTCGTAGCCGATAGGCGGCGGGGCGTTCTTGACCAGGTCCCAGATGCGGCTGCGCGTTTCCTGGTCGTCGGCCCATTCGGCTTTGCACTCGGCGAAGACCTGTTCGTGCTCCTGGTCCCAGTAGCTGAGGGAGACGTACGGGTTCTTCTTGATGTGCTTCGCCTTGAACGAGTCGCGACCGGTGGCGATCCAGCCGGTGGCGCCATCCCACACGGGGTGGAGGATGCGCGAGCGCGGGCGGCCCTTGCCATCGACGGTGGTGGCGCTGCACCAGACGCAGCGCCGGGCGAGGTGGTGAAAAGCGGGGGCCGGTTTTCCCCAGGAAACGTCCACGGTCGAGCCTCGAAAATGGGGGTGGGCGGACTATACAGGGACGCCGCGCATGGCGTGTGCCAGCGCGGCGTCCCCGCCGAGGTGCGGCGGCCTCAGGCTGCGAGTTGTTCCTCCCGGGCGAAGACGAGGACGGGAGTCGCCGGGGAGGCGGCTTCGGCGGCGGCCACAGAAGACTCGCGGTAGCGCTGGGCGAAGCCGGCGACGAAGAAGGTGATGGCCAGCAGTTCGGCGCCTTCCTCGAGGACGGTGACGGTCCAGGCGTGGGAGGCGAAGCCGTCGATCGCGACGGTGAGCACCGCGAAGGGCACCGCGCCGAAGAAGTAGAGGATGGCCCGCGGGTGTTCGAAGACCTGCCGCCAGAGGATGGCCGAGACGGCCAGCCCGGCCAGCCCGTAGACACCGACGATGAGGTCGCTGGGGCGGTGGAAGCCGAGCGGGTGGTCGAACGCGGTGTACTCCTGGACGAGCCAGCCGAGCTTGCCGTGGATGTCCGGGGTGGCATCGAAGGCGAGGACGGCGAAGGCGAGGCCCCAGGCTCCCCAAAGGTCGCGTCTGAGGCCGCGGCCGCTTTCGGCACGGCCGTTGCGCCCCGGGCCGCGGGCGTCGGGGGGGGGGAGGAGGGGGGGACGGTGCCGAGGCCGGGGAGGGGAGCCGGCTCGGCGGTGGGGGGCGGGGGGGCGGCCGAACCCGCCAGTGAGAGGCCGGCAACGGCGACGGAGGCGGCAGCCAGCTTCGCGGTGAGCCAGGGGGTGGTGGCAACACGGTGGAGGACACCGGCCACCCGGGGGCCGGCGGCGGACTCGCGGGCGGCCGCCGGCGCCTGGAGTTCGCGGATGCGAAGGGCGCTGGCAGCGACGAGCGCGACCGCGGAGGCGGTGGCGACGGCGGCGGCGGCGCTCGAGCCGGCGGCTTCGAGCCCGAGGGCGGCAACCATGCCGGCGGTAGCGATGGCGATGCCCGCGGAAGAAGCGCGACGAGCGAAGAGCTCGTGGCGGAAGGCCCAGGCCGAGGCGCCGCCGGTGAGGGCATAGGCGGCAACGACCAGGACGTGCGCTTCGCTCGTGCCGGGAACCAGCGGGATGTTGAGCGGCTCGAAGGCGGCGACGGTGGCGACATGCGCCGAGGTCGCGAGGTCGAGGCCGACGAGGGCCGCACCGACGCCAACGATGCCCCAGAGGAAGCTGCCCGCCTGCGAGGCGGAATCGGCGACGGCCTCGCGCTTCCAGAAGCTCCGGAAGGCGGCCATCGCGGCGAGGCCGGAGAGTGCGAAGGCGCTCCACGCGGCGCGTTCGGCCAGGCCGGAGCCGGCATCCGCCGCGAGGACGGCCACCGCCGCACCGACGGCGAGCGAACCCGTGAGGACGGCGCCGGCGACCGCGGCCCCGGTGGAGCCGGAGGCGACCCGGGCGGCAGGCACGGCCATCCAGCGGCTGAGCGCGGCGAGGTGGAGGCGTGCGTGCAGGCGGAACGGGATGTGGCGAAGGGCCTGGTCGAACATCACTGCGCGGAGCACGCGCTGTTCGCGGAAGGGCCGGGCCGCCAGGTAGGCGAAGGCGCCGAAGCCGGGGATGGCGCCGAGGACGGCGACCGGCGCGGAGTGGACACTGCGAGCGTTGCGGCGCGCCTCCGGGTTGCGGACGCCGGCGACTTCGCCCTTGACGCGGGCGGCAACGGTCCAGCCGCTGCGGGCGATGCTGCCGAGCGGGAAGCGGAGGGGCACGCTCATCGCGAGGTGGGCACCGAGGCTCGCCGTGGCGGCGGCCATCTCCGGGGCGGAGAGGGAGGCGCGGGCGGTCTGTGCTTCGTCCGTGGTGATGAGCCCTTCATCGACCCAGGTTTCGATGCCGGCCGAGGCGGTCTCGGTCGCCAGGCGTTCGCCGCCCCTGGAGAGGCGGCCGATGGCGCGGACCATGCCGGGCACGTCGACGGCGATGGCAGCGGCGCGGAGGAGCTTGCTCGCCCAGCGGCGCTCGCTGGCGTGCCAGCCGCGCTGGGCCACGCGGTAGGTCGCGGCAGAGACGAGCAGCGCGTTCGTCTTTTCGGCGCCAAGGGCGCTTTCGATGCTGGCGCGGTGGGCGGCGAGGTAGCTGTCGAGGCGGTCGACGTCGATCGCGTCGAAGGAGGGGTAGAGGCCGGCGCGGACCGCCCGCCAGAGGACGCGAGGACGCAGGAACGGCGAGACGAGGTTCGACTCGAGGTCGATGATGCGATAGGCACCGTCGGTGCGCTCGATGATGTTTCCGATGGCGCGGGGGTTGTAGGAGGCTACCTGCCACGGCGGGAGCC
>CALMIW010000805.1 GCA_937864275.1 uncultured Dehalococcoidia bacterium | reverse complement strand
CATCAGGTCCGGCTGTTCGGCGAACTGGATGGCCCTGCCCGGCTTGCCCCGGCTTGCCTCGGCGGCCCGGGCGGCAAGGCCGGGTTCGACCCCGCGGGCAACCAGGCCGGCCTCGATCTCCGCGCGCGGCACCGGCCGGACATCGATCCTGCGGCAGCGCGAAATGATCGTTTCGAGCAGCGCTTCGGGGGCTGTCGTAACCAGGGCGAAGACAGTGTGGCCGGGCGGCTCTTCGAGCGTCTTGAGGAGCGTGTGGGCGGCCTCGCGGGCGAAGCGGTCGGCCGGGTCGACGATGATCATCCGGTAGCGGGCTTCGAACGGGTAGCGCGAGGCGAGGTCAATGATGCCGCGGACCTGGCAGATGCGGATGTCGCGGGATTCCGGGTGTTTCGGGTGGCTGCTATCGCCGTCCCGCGGGCGGCAGAGCGTATCGCCCGGAGCGACCGTGATGATGTCCGGGTGGGCGCCTTCGTTGATGAGCCGGCACTGGCGGCATTCGCCGCAGGCTTCGCGGAGCGACGATGAACCGGTGCTGAGCGCGGAGAAGGTGTCGTCGCCGAAGAGCGAGGCCCCGGCGGTTTCCGGCGGGTGCAGCGCCTCGCAGTTCAGGAGGAGCGCGTACTCGATGGCGAGGGCTGTGCGCCCGGTGCCTTCCGGCCCGGCGAGCAGGAGCGCATGCGGCGGCTCTTCGCTCGAGGCGAGCGTCTCCAGTTCGCGACGGATTCCGGCGTGGCCGATCAGCTGGAACACCAGTCCAGTCTACCGGGGGGCGCCGGGAGGCGGGAAAGGCGAAGCCAGGACATGACGTTGCAGGACTCCCTCTACCTCGCGCAGCCCCGAAACGACGTGGGTGGCCCCGGAGTCCCGCAGCTCAGACGGGGTGACGGTGCCGAGGACGCCGATCACGAACCGGAGGCCTGCGTCGCGTCCACACCCCATGTCGGCCGGGGTATCCCCGACGATGGCCGCGGACTGCGGTTGGCCACCGATCCGTTCAAGGGCTGCCAGCGCGACGCGGGCGTCGCGCTTCCGGTGCGGGAGCGAGTCCGCCCCGAACACGCCCCCGAACTGCTCGTGCACATCGAAAGCGCGGAGGACGGCGCGGGCGACCGCTTCCAGCTTGTGCGTCACGAGCGCGAGCCCCACGCCCTGGCTGTGCAGCGACCGGATCAGTTCCGCCGCGTACTCGAGCGGCCGAGCGACGTGGATCGCCCGCTCCTGGTACATGCGGACGTAGGTGGCGTAGACCGTTTCCGCTCTCTCAAAATCGATCCCGAGCTCCATCTGCAAACGCGGGACGAAGCGCTCGCCCTTGAGGACCGACTCGACGTCGAATCTGTAGCCGTGCGCGGCTGCCGCGTCGACCAGCAGCGGCACAGCGACATCGTCGTTGTGGAGCGTCCCGTCAAGGTCGAACAGGACAGAGAAGCGGTAGGGTGCCGGGGACGCCACGGCGACAATGTACCGCTAGAATCGCGCGCATCACACCGGAAGGGAGACCCTTCATGCCGGATTCCGAACCCCACGTCCTCCTCGAAAAGCGCGGGCGGGTGGGCATCATCACCCTCAACCGCCCGGAACGCCTGAATGCCTGGTCGCGCGACATGGCACGGCTCGTCCGTGAATACATCACCGACTGCAACAACGACGCGGGCATCGGCGCCGTCGTCCTCACCGGCGCGGGGCGCGGCTTTTGCAGCGGAGCCGACCTCCAGCGGCCGCGCTCCGAGGACGGGCAGCGCCCCGCGCCTGAACCGGAGCAGGAGTCGTTGACCGAGTTCCTGCAGCGCTCGAAGCCGCTCGTGGCCGCGATCAACGGCGCGGCCGTGGGTGTCGGCTTCACCCTGCCGCTCGCCTGCGACATCCGGATCGCTTCGGAGAATGCGCGCGTCTCCATGCGCTTCATCCGGATCGGGCTGACGCCGGAACTCGGCTCAACCCAGATCCTCCCGCAGGTGGCGGGCCTCGCCCACGCAGCCGAGATGATGCTCACGGGGCGCATCTACAACGCCCAGGAAGCGCTTCGGCTCGGCGTTGTGAACAAGGTGGTGCCGCACGAGACGCTGCTGGCCGAAGCGGTTGCCCTCGCGGAAGAGATCGCGTTCAACCCGGCCACGCACGTGCGCTGGGCGAAGCGGATGCTTCACGCCAACGCGGTGAACGACAACATCCGCGCCGTCCTGCGCATGGAGGATGAGATTTTCGGACAGGCTGCGCGGAGCCCCGCATTCGCCGAGGCGGCCCGGGCGTTCGTGGAGAAGCGGGAGCCGGCGTTCAACAGCTGAGCCGGGAGGAGAAGAGCGGTGCGAGGCGCTACTCGCAGGCGCCGAAGCCGCCAAAGAAGTCGGGCACGGCAAGCCATTTGCCATCCGGCGACCATTCGAAGCCGGCGGGCCCGTGGATCCCTGTCGCGAGTTGCCGGGGTGGCGACTTCCCATCGGAGGGAACAACCCACAGTTCCGTCCCTCGAGTGAACGCGACCAGCGAGCCGTCGGGCGAGTATTCGACGACGTAGAATCCGCCCGGGCCTGCGATCTGCCGGAGCGTGCCGTCGAGACCAAGGACGGCGAGGTTCCACTCACGGCAGACGTCGGTCTGGACGAGGACATTGCTGCCATCGGGCGCGAATTCCAGCGGGAGACTGGGGTAGTCGGGCGCGGAAGCTGCGACTGCGGCGAGCTCTTCTCCCGTTCCCAGGTCGAGGAGTACCACCGTGCCATCGAGGTGGACGCCCGGGCCTGCGTTTGGATTCGCGATCCCATAGGCCGCCGTCTTACCGTCGGGGCTGACCGAGACAGAACGCGGCATGGCGCCCGCGCGGGGCAGCGTTCAACGGTGATGGGGTAGCCCATGCCTCCACTGTACCCCTCCCCGCGCAAGTCAACGGCTACTCGGCGTCGT
>CALMIW010000804.1 GCA_937864275.1 uncultured Dehalococcoidia bacterium | reverse complement strand
CCGTCACCTTGGCGGCGGCGAAGACGAGGTCGGCAACGTTCGTCACGGCGTGGCACTCTCGTCGTCGGCCACCAGTCCGGCGATGACGTCCCGAAGTTGGTAATCGGTGACGGCCGCCAGATACACGGCGGCCACCCGGTGTTGCCGGTCAAGCACGAGGGTTGTCGGCACGATCGAGGTGGGAAAGCCTCGGAGTGCACCTACGGTCGCGTTGGTCGGGTCCCAGATCGACGGGTAGGTAAGGCCGTTGTCGCGCACGAAGTCGACCGGCTTGTCGCGATTGGGATCACGCACGTTGATTCCGAGGACGGTGGCGCCCTGGGGTTCGAACTCCTCTTGAAGGCGCTGAAGATCGTCGACCTCTGTGCGGCAAGGCCCACACCATTGGCCCCACGTATTGAGGATCACCACCTCGCCTTTGTAGTCAGCGAGCCCGATGGTCTGGTCTGGGTCAAGCAGATCCGGGCCGGCGAGTTCGGCAACCGGTTTCCGTTCTTCCTCGGGGTAGTGGATCTCCAGCTGTCCATCTGGACTGACGAATTCAAACGTGCTGCCCTGCGCGACCGCGTCGGTGCCACTGCCACAACCGGAGAGGACTAAGGTGCCCGCACACAGGGCCGCCCAGAGGCGCGCGCGGAAACCGATTGCTCGGATACTGCCCATGCTTTTCACTCCGGTCTGCGACGGGTCATGGCCCCTCGGCTCCGAACCGGCGGTGCCGCATGGGGTGGCTCTCTCGAACGCCAGTGACGTGACCGGTACTGGCGAGATGGTCCCGCTGTCCGATCGTGCCATAGCCAATATTCGCCCTGTTAAACGCCCCAGAACGGCGCGGCAAGTGGGTGGGTTCCGGGGGTGGGCCGGCACACCTGCGCCCATTGGCTGTGTTGGCCTTGTGGTTTCGCCGTCTTTCGATGTGCGGGTGACACCGCCAGGGACAGTTCACTGAGTCCTGTACTATTCAGTGCATGCTGACTGTTTCTTCGCGTCAAGGTGTGATGAACCGACTCGGTCGTGCGATGGCTGACCCGACTCGTTCTCGAATTCTCATGAGGCTGCTGGATGGGCCGGTGTATCCCGCCGAGATTGCCCAGGAGCTGGGGTTGACGCGTTCGAATGTGTCGAATCATCTCGCCTGTCTCAGCCTCAATTCACCGATGAAGTAGCCGGGGCGGTCGCTGGCATGGTCGTGGGTCGTGACCGTATGGAGGGCGTGTGAGGTCCGCCGGTCTGCCCGGCTTTCCACTTTGGTTCCTGGTCGTAGGTGCTGGAGTTGGGAGTCAGATCGGCACGTTGGGCCGGCGCGGGGAGAAGACGGTGTCGTAGAGCGCCTGCCAGGCTGTTTGCCATGGCCAGCTTTCGGGTAGATGGAGTCGGAGCCGCCGGGCCGGGACGTTGATGAGTTTGCGGCGGATCGTCGCGGTCGTCGCGCGTGCCAGGCTCGAGCTTGTGGTCAGGGTGGCGGCGGCGCGGGTGAGGTTGAACGCCATGACGGCGCAGGTCAGCCAGGCGGCGTTGGCGTTGAACACGCCCGAGGGCAGGTGCGCCAGCGCGGAGGCTTTCAGGTCAGCGTGGACGTTCTCGATGATCGCGTGTGCGCGGTGGGTCTTGTCGGCCGCCACTGTGTCGTACTGCTCTACGGATGTAGTGGTGAAGAACGCATGGAACCGCCAGGTATCGAACAGGCTCGCCTGCCCACTTGCAGCCTTGGGATTCAGGTCGGGGATACGGCGCACCACGAGCCGACCCGGCACCTGGTCGTTCTTGGGCTTCGAGGTGAATGCGGTGAAGTCGACCTCGGCGACTTCGGCGCGGGAGATCCAACGGTTGGTGTGTTCGTCGAAGATCGCGTCGGTGTAGTTGATCGTGGTCCACGCGTCGTCGTCGATGGTGGCGATGGCACGTTTGACCGCCGGGTCCATGCGTACGGTGACCGAGACCTCGGCTCCGGCGGCCAGGCAGGCGGTGACCATGCTGTGGGAGTAGAACGCCGAATCGCCTCGGACCAGCACGTCACGGCCGTGAAGGTGGGTGCGGCGGATCAGTGCCAGCGTGTCGGTGGCCAGCCGGGCAGCCCCTCGCGGGGACCCGGCAGAGCCCTTGCGCAGCCGTTGAGCGGCGATCACCGGAGCAGCCTGCTCGGTGGAGACCGTGGCCAGCAGCGCGTTCAGGCCACGTACCCCGGAGTAGCCGAACGAGGCGCCCTGCTTGGCGTGTCCGTAGACCTCCACGATCGTGTCGTCGATATCGACCATCACCGTCCCGGTGTCCGACTCATGACCGAGCAGTCCGGTGTGTTCGGCCAGTGCGCGCACGAACCGCGAGGCGATCGCATCGGTTTGGCGGACGTGGCCGAAGGTGAACTGCCGCAGGAACGATCCCAGCGTCGAAGGGGCGTACGGGCGGTCGAAGAGTGTGCCCATCGCCCCGTGGCGCAGCAGGGCCATGTCGTCGATGCTATCCGCGCCTGCGGCCATCCCGGCCACGAGCGAGGCCAGTTTCACTCCACCGTTGGAGCCCTTGTCGGTGGGCACGCTCAGATGCTCGTCACCGAGCCGGTGCAGGCCCGCCCGGTCGGCGAGTTTCATCAGCGGCACGAGGCCGGCGCCCGACACGAGGTTGGGCTCATCGAACGTCGCGAAGCTTACGGGCAGAGTGTGAGATAGTTGCATCTGCGGGATGCCCTTCTTGAATTGGCGATACGGACCTTAAGCAAGTCGTATCTTGCCAGTTCAGAAGGGCATTCTCGCGTTCCCACACCGCGCTAGAAGTTCATCTCATCGGTGGATCCAGGCTCAGGGATTGCGGGATCGTCGTGGTTGAACTTGAGGGTCGACAGAATCGGTACGAGATCGTCGACGGCCATCTGGCACGCGCGTTGAACGCCTTGGTCGAGACGACTTTGGCCGTTGACGAGAACGCACCCTGTCTGGACATGCAGTGTCCGGTCGAGGGTTGCTGCAGTTCGGAAGGGGGTCGGCGGTGACAACGTCCGCGTGTGGTTGTGAGCCGGCCGGGCCGGTGACCAGCCCTGACGAGTCCGCTTCGTGGTTGCGCAACGGTGCAGTCCTCATCCCGGTGTTCTCTGGCCTGACCCTGCTGCTGGGTTTGATCCTGGAGTGGTTCGCCGACGGCCCCGGGGCGGAGGCTGCGGCGGCGTGGCTGTTCTGGACAGCTCTCCTTCTGGGCGCCTCGCAGTTCGTTCCAGGTGCGGTGCGTGGTCTGCTCGTCCGGGGTCGGTTGAGTATCGGGCTGCTGATGACGATTAGCGCCGCCGGTGCGGTCGCGCTCGGGTTTGTCGAGGAGGCCGCCGCTCTGGCCTTCTTGTACTCCATCGTCGAGGCGCTGGAAGATCGGGCGATGGACAAGGCCCGCTCGGGCTTGCGGGCCCTGTTGGCCCTGATTCCCACCAGTGCCACCATCCTCGGCGCCACCGGTGCCGCCCGCACCGTGCCCGTCGAGTCTCTGGAGCGCGGCGACGTGCTCCGTCTGGCCGCCGGCGAACGCCTGGCCACCGACGGGATCGTTCGTGTCGGGCAGAGCAGCCTGGATGTCTCGGCGATCACGGGTGAATCCATTCCCGTCGAGGTCGGGCCCGGTGACGCGGTGTTGGCCGGCTCGATCAACACCTCCGGCGTCCTGGAGGTCGAGGCCACCGCCGCGGGGACAGACAATTCCTTGACCACAGTGGTCGAACTGGTTGAGCAGGCACAGACAGAGAAGGGGGAGCGGGCACGTATCGCCGACCGCCTGGCCCGCCCGCTGGTGCCGGGTGTTCTCATCCTGGCTGCTCTGGTCGCCCTGATCGGCTCGATCTTCGGAGATTCTGGACTGTGGATCGAGCGAGCACTGGTGGTACTGGTCGCCGCTTCGCCGTGCGCACTGGCGATCTCGGTGCCGATCACGGTCGTCTCCGCGATCGGTGCGGCCAGCAAGTTCGGGGTGATCATCAAATCGGGTGCCGCGTTCGAGCGCATGGGCTACCTCCGGCATGTGGCAGTGGACAAGACCGGAACCTTGACCCGAAACCAGCCCACCGTCACGCAGGTCCTCACCACTGGCAGCGCTGCCCAGGACGAGGTCCTGAGCTGGGCGGCCGCTCTGGAAACCCACAGCACCCACCCGCTGGCCGCAGCGATCACCGCCGCAGCTACCGAGGTCCCCGCCGCATCGGAGGTCACCGAGTCCGCCGGCGCGGGAATCGCCGGCCTTATCGATGGCGCGCACATCGCCGTCGGCAGCCCGCGCTGGCTCGACCCGGGTCCTCTCGCAGATCACGTTCACGCGATGGAGGGCCGCGGCATCACCGTGGTGGTCGTCCACCGCGACGACCACCCGGTCGGGGCCATCGGGGTGCGCGACGAGCTGCGTCCAGAGGCCAGCGAGGCCATGGCGTCGCTGGCGGCGAGGGGTATGGGCGTGACGATGCTTACCGGCGACAACGCCCGCACCGCTGATGCACTGGCCGCCGAGGCGGGGATCACTGACGTGCGTTCCGAGCTTCGTCCCCAGGACAAGGCTCAGGCAATCGCCGAGTTGCGTGCCGACGGCCGGGGGCCAGTGGCGATGATCGGAGACGGTGTCAACGACGCCCCCGCGCTCGCCTCGGCCGACATCGGAATCGCCATGGGGGCCACCGGCTCCGACGCAGCGGTCGAGTCGGCGGATGTCGCATTCACCGGCGATGACTTGCGACTGATCCCGCGCGCCATAGACCACGCCCGCCGCGGTCGTCGCGTCATCAATCAGAACATCATCCTGTCCTTGGCGATCATCGTCGTTCTGCTTCCACTGGCGATCACCGGAATTCTGGGACTCGCAGCCGTCGTCCTGGTCCACGAGGTCGCCGAAGTCTTCGTCATACTCAATGGCCTGCGCGCCGCACGCACCAGGCAGCTCGAGCGACCCCCGAGCACAAAAACTGCCGACCGCGACGACAGTCGGCACACGCACCAGCCAGCACCGCTCCCTCATTGACCCTGTGCCCGCGTGTCCCGCGCCGCACACCATCGGAAAAAACGACGGCAACCATCACAGCAACTCGGTATCGACCGGACGGCCTTGCGCTGCGCCCCGGCATCGACGGGAGGGCATCAGCTGCCAGGCACGACTGAGCCAAGAACCATGCGTACATCGATGGCCGAGACCAGTCCGAACTTATCGCTCGTTAGTGCTAACATCGCTATATGGCGATCAATGATGGGGTGCCCGATTCAGTGACGTTCGAGGATCGAAACACCTATGCAGCGTTGTTCCATGCTCTGGCGGAACCAACTCGACTGGCGTTGTTGGAGCATCTGGTCAGTGGTGAGCATCGGGTTCGGGATCTGGTCGATCACATGCATCTGGCACAGTCCACGGTGAGCAAGCACCTGGCTTGCCTGCGGGATTGCGGGTTGGTCAGAATGCGGATCGAGGGGCGCTCCTCGTGGTTCTCGCTGGCTGAGCCGGCCCGGCTGGCGGACCTGGTGGAAGCTGCCGATGCGCTGTTGAGTGCGTCCGGGGTCTCGCCGTCGCTGCGCGATCACCAGGACCACCACGACCTGAACCTCGGGCAGGAGTGAGTCAGGATGGGGCATAGCCACGGTCACGACCATGGAAGTACCTCTCCCCAGGCCGATCGCGGGACGCGTCGTCGGCTGCTAATCGCGTTCGGCATCACCGCGATCATCGTGGTGGCCCAAGCGGCGGGCAGCGTGGTCACTGGCAGTCTCGCATTGTTGACCGATACCGCTCATGCATTGGCCGATGCGTCGGGATTGCTGGTTGCGGTCATTGCCGCGACGATGATGCTGCGTCCACCCAGCAGTAAGCGGACCTGGGGATTCGCCCGGATCGAAGTCATCGCCGCACTAGGGCAAGCTGTCCTGCTGATCGTCGTCGGTAGCTATGCCGCGATCGAAGGCGTCCGCAGACTCTTCGAGCCAGCGGACGTGCCCGGCACCGAGCTGCTGGTGTTCGGCGTAATCGGCCTGGTCGCCAATATCGCCGCCATTGCGGTGCTGGCCTCCAGGCGAGGCGACAACTTCAACATGCGGGCGGCATTTCTGGAGGTGCTCAACGACGCTCTGGGGTCGGTGGGGGTGATCGTCGCGGCGATCGTCATCAACACCACCGGCTTCCAGCAAGCCGACACCATTGCCGCGCTATTCATCGCCGCTCTGATCATCCCGCGCGCGTTCACGCTACTGAGGCAGACGGTTCGGGTGCTGATGGAGTACGCGCCTACGGGGCTCGACCTGGATGAGGTCCGAGATCACATACTGGAACTGGACCATGTTCGGGACGTGCACGACTTGCACGCATCCATGATTGGGACCGGCCTGCCAGTTATCTCCGCGCATGTCGTGATCGATGATCAGTGCTTCGAATCCGGTCACGCACCGCAGATCCTGGAGGAGATCCTCACTTGCGTCAAGGAGCATTTCCCCGTCTCCTTCGACCATGCCACCATTCAACTGGAGACCGCCGCCGTGCGTGACCGTGAATCTCCCGCAGTCCGACACGCTTGACCCGCAACGAGCCGCCAGATGAACGGTTCACATTTCTGCACGATGGGTAGTGGGTGCCCAGCCAACGGACTGGCTCGGCGTGGCGGTGATGAAGGGATCGGCGGGCGCGGAGACGGCCACCAATACGGGGTGAACGTACGACCCTGAAGGCCTCGGCAAGGCTTGCCGACCAACGTCGTCACCGCCCGAACCCGAGACTGCTTTCGGCTCAGCTGGGACCCGGAGTCCGAAAGAGCGGCGGCCGAGTGGGCGCATGCGAGCAGGTCCGGTAGTTCGCCGGCAGGTGGACGGCCCGCATGAAACGTCGCCGATCACGGGGGTGCGCAGAGCAGGCGCGAATCGGACCCCGGGATACCCGCTTCCTACGATAGTGATCATGTCGCCGTCGTCGAAGGCACCCTCGTCCAAGGCTTCCGCCACCGTCAGACCGCTGCGTACCCGCGGTGTGGTGCCGGTCGTGGTGCTGCTCGCGGTCGTGGCGGCAGGTGTGGTGGTCCCGCTCTCGCGGATGTCCACGGACCTGGCGCTCGAGCTCCTCGGCGTCCCGGACCCGGGCCTGCTCACCACCGCGGGACTCCCAGCGGTCCGCGCGATCGCCGAGCTGCTGGCATCGGTGGCGGTGGGAATGGCGCTGTTCGCCGCGTTCTTCACCCCGCCGCAGAAGGACAAGACCCTCGACGTGGACGGCTACCGAGCGCAGCGAATCTCCTCGTGGGTCAACATCGCGTGGGCGATCGCCGCGGCCCTGCTCATCCCGCTGACCCTGTCGGATGTGTCCGGGCGCACGCTCTGGCAGTCCCTGCCGCCGGACCAGTGGATCGTGGCGATCACTCAGATCGAGGTGGCGTCCTCGTGGCGCTGGGCCGCGATCATTGCACTGGTCGCCGGGATCGGTCAGCGGCTCACCGTGAGCTGGCGCTGGTCGGTCATCTGGCTGGGCGTCACCGTGCTCTCGCTCCTGCCCGTTGCCGCGACGGGCCACGCCTCGGGCGGCACCGCCCACGACATCGCCGCCAACTCGCTGATCATCCACCTGTTCGCTGCCGCGTTCTACGTCGGTGGGCTCGTCGCGGTGCTCGCCCACGCGATGCGCGGCGGGGCACGGGTGGCCCTGGCCCTGCGCCGCTATTCGGTGGTGGCCACGGTGGCGATCGTCGCGCTAGGGCTGACCGGGATCATCAACGGGCTGGTCCGTCTGCACCCCGCCGACCTGCTGACCTCGACCTACGGGCTGCTGATTGTGGCCAAAGCGTTGTGCCTGGCACTGCTCGCGGTGTTCGGGCTGGCGGTGCGCCGGCGCATCATCAATCGCATCGAGGGAGCGTCGGCAGACGCCCCGGTGGACCGCGGAACGCTGCTGCGCATCGGATTGGTCGAGACGGTGATCATGGCGGGCACCCTGGGCCTGTCGGTCTCCCTCGGCCGCACCCCGCCGCCGGCACCGCTCTACGTGCCCACCCGGCAGGAGTCGCTGTTGGGTTTCGAACTGCCGGGGCCGTTCTCCTTCGAGACGGTGTTCGGTCTGTGGCGCTTCGACCTAGTCTTAGGTCTGGCCTCGGTGATCCTGCTGGGGCTCTACGTGTGGGGGCTGATCACCCTGTACCGGCGCGGTGACTCCTGGCCGGTGGGCCGGACCGTGGCGTGGGTGCTGGGCTGCGTGCTGCTGTTCCTGACCACCAGCTCCGGTATGGGGATGTACATGATGGCCGACTTTGCCAGCCACATGGTTGGGCACATGCTCATCTCGATGCTCGTCCCGGTCCTGCTCGCCCTGGGCGGGCCGTTGACGCTGGCACTGCGTGCGCTCCCGGCGGCGGGCCGCGGTAACCCGCCGGGTCCGCGCGAGTGGATCGTGGAGTTCATCAACAACCCGCTCTCCCGATTCCTCACCCACCCGATCGTCGCCTCGGTGCAGTTCGTGGCCGGTTTCTATCTTGTCTACTTCGGGGGGTTCTACGAGACCCTGGCGTCCGAGCACCTGGGTCACATGTTCATGAACGTGCACTTCCTCATCAGTGGCTACCTCTTCTACTGGGTGATCATCGGCGTCGATGCGGCGCCGCGGCACTTCTCGCCCTTCTACAAGCTCATGGTGCTGCTCGGTTCGTTGCCGTTCCACGCCTTCTTCGGCATCATGCTCATGAACTACAAGACCGTGCTGGCCGAGAACTGGTACGGCGGGATCGGGCTGCCCTGGGTCCCGGATCTGCTGCAGAGCCAGCAGGTCGGAGGCGGGGTCGCGTGGGCGGCGGGGGAGATCCCGCTGTTCATCGTCATGCTCGCCCTGGCCTGGCAGTGGTTCCAGACCGACATGCGTGAGGCGCGGCGCGGGGAGCGGCAGGCCGAGCGCGACGACGACGCCGAGCTCAAGGCCTATAACGACATGCTCCGCGAGATGTCCCAGACCGACCGGAAGTAGGGGACAAGCGGGTCCCCGCCAGTCGGCGGGTGCGACGACCCGGTGGTCTCCACCTCAGTGGCGAGCAAGCCCGCTACCAGGACGCGACACCGTCACGACGAAGGGGAATCGAGAATGGGCGACGAACTGAGTCACAGCGCAGGTAATCAGGCCGAGTTCACACGCTCGCACTGGCGGGCGATGCGAGACTTTGTGTTCGTCGGCCTCACCGCCATCATCGCGGGCGGCCTTGTTGCCGCGGTCACCGGTCCCAGCGGTTTCGATGAGGGTTCCTGGGTGGCGGCCTACCTGGTGCTGGTGGCGGGGGTGGCCCAGGTAGGGCTGGGCGTCGGGCAGGCACTGCTTACTGGCGGCACACTGTTCGGTCGCCTGCGTGTTGTCCAGCTCCTCGCCTACAACCTGGCCAATGGTGCGGTACTCGGTGGCACCCTGACCGGCTCCGTGGTCGCGGTGGCCGCGGGCGGTGTGCTGTTGCTGATATCGCTCACGTTGTTCCTGGCCACCGTGCGCCGGCTGCACACGCGTACGTGGTGTCTCGTGCTCTACCGGATCGTCATCGCCACCCTCGCCGTGAGTGTGCCGGTGGGCGTCGTCTTGTCAGTTGTTCGTCACAGCTAAAGCCCAGTACAACCGCGGGAGACCGGGAGAGCAGGGCCTCGTCGGCAGCCCGCACTGTCAGAGTTCAGGCGTCATAGGGCGCTGCTGTTTGACCCCGAGTTGACCATGATGCCCCGTTCTGCCAGCCACGCCGAGGGATCGACAGCTCGTGAACCGCCGTCGGCCCATACCTCGAAGTGCACATGTGGGCCGGTAGAAAAGCCGCGGTTGCCCATCACGCCGATTTGCTGACCAGCGACGACAGTGTCACCGACCTGAACTGTATTGCTCTCATTGTGGCCATAGACGGTCATGAAACCGTCCGGCGACATGATCCGAATCCAGATGCCGAAACCGGAGGCCGGACCTGAATCGATGACGACTCCATCGGTCGCGGCGAACAGCGGCGTGCCGATGGCGTTGGCGACATCGAGACCCGAATGGGACGTGCCCCACCGGGGGCCGAAGGAGGACGTTGAGATGCCCACTGCCGGGAGGGCCACGTGGGGGCGCCGCGCCAGCTCTTCGGCGATCTCACGCTGGTAGTTGAGTTCGGTGCCCCTCTGCAAACTGCCGACGAAACCCGCGGCGGCGGGCCCCGGCTCGCCTAACACGTTCGTCTCATCGGAGGTGAGTGGGAGCGGAGCCGAGGGGGTGGCGGCCTGGGCATCTTTGGAGTGTGCGTCATCGGCACTACCGGTCGGGTGCTCGTCGGTCGCGAGGAGGACGATCCGCTGATCACTGACGGGAGCCGCCGCGGCAATAGAGGCACCCGCGGCCAGAGCCACGACCGCGGCGATGCTCCGATGGTTGTTCGGCGACGGCCGGCGATGGGCCCCGCGGCGCCGCCGCGGGGGGCTGCCGATCTGAGAGGCGTGCCTAGGTCCTGCTCGCTTCTCCACCGTCGCCCGCATCCCGTCGTCTAACCGTGATCGTTTCGTGACCTGATCCCCGTTAAAGGTAGTGGCTGACCACGCGGGGTCGCAAGGTGGCTGTGCGCCCGTGACGATCGTCACGCGGAGAACCAGTGAGGGGCCGGGTCTTTCGCCCGGGGTGAGGCCGCTGCTGAGCGTTCCGGGCGCGGAGGACTTCTCCCTGATCGGGAGAACGCATTCTCTCGCGGGGCCTGGGCCCCCGCGCTGGGGCTGATCACGGTCACGGATTACGCGTTAAGAGTGACACGATCGATACCGAGTTGTTATATTCGGTCGTGTTGCCGAGGACCTCGGTCACCCGCATCGCATAGACCTCGCGGGAACACATCACCCCGAACGATGGAGACAGCCCATGACCGACTCCACCCGGCCCGTGACCGTCGCAGAGCTCACCGAGCGTTTGGGCGTGCGCAGCGGGACGTTGGCCGGCGGTCGCCATCGTGTGGCCAGCGAAAACACGACGGTGTCGCGGTTTGTTGGTAGCGCCGTCGTCGGCGTAGCCCTCTCGGGCGGCCTTGGTCTGGCTTTCGCGCCAGCCGCCGCCGCTCAACCAGCCGCGATCGATCAGGCTCAGATCGTCGGGGCGATCCAGGCCGCGGCCGAGCAGTTCGGCATCGACCCCGCCGAGATTCAGAGGATCGGGGACCAGTTCGGTGTCGCCCCAAGTGAGGTCCGGCAGTACGCCGCCGGGCTTGGGCTCGGCTCCCTCGGCGAAGGCAGTATCCCGCAGATCGGGGGTGCGTATGCCCCGACCGCGGGCGCGATCACCTCGGGGTTCGGCTCGCGTTGGGGCAGTTTCCATAACGGCACCGACTTCGGAGCGCCCATCGGTACCCCGCTCCACGCGGCCAAGAGCGGCGTTGTGGAAGCCGCTGGCCCCGCCGCCGGGTACGGCATCTGGATCCGCATCCGCACCGATGACGGCGAGCTGCTGGAGTACGGCCACAATGACCAGAACTACGTCAGCGTCGGGCAGCGGGTCACTGCCGGTGAAGTGATCGGAACCGTCGGCAACCGCGGAGACTCCACCGGTCCTCACCTGCACTTCCGCGTGCAAGACGCCGCCGGCCAGTGGGTCGACCCGGTGCCGTGGCTCGCAGCACAAGGAGTGCTCGTCTAGCACCGTCCACTTCGGGTATGCCGGCCGCCGCACCGCGGGGGCGTGCTGGTGCTTGCCAAATTCCGGGCCGGTGTCGCGACAGATTTCTCTGGGGAATCTCGTCGGATGAGGGCAGACCCCCGGCCAGCTCCAGCTCTCCAGCCGGCCCGTGCGACCGGCTCCCGACGCTGTGGTGATGCGGGGGGTGATCGGACAGTCGGCACGATTACTGTTTGGCAGGTGAAACGGATCTCTCGCATGGTCAAACCGGGATGGTTGATCAGCCTTCTGTTTGTGGGCATCTTCGTCTACCTGTGCTTCACGATGCTTGCCCCCTGGCAGTTGAACAAGTACGAGGATCTCGAGGCACGCAACGACCAGCTCGTTGAGAGCAGCGTGGCAGGGCCGATTCCGCTGGACGAAGTGATCCGGCGCGACGGACCTCTAGGTGCCTCCGAATGGCATCTGGTTACCGCGCGCGGGAGTTACCTGCCCACGGAGGATGTCCTGTTGCGGATGCAGTCCGTCGACGGAAAACTCGTGTACCAGACACTTAGCGCGTTCCGCACCGACAGCGGCGACACCCTGCTCGTCAACCGCGGATGGGTCCGCGTCGGCGACAACAACGCCGTCCCGGACTTCCCGTCCGCGCCGACGGGCCAGCTGACCATCACCGCCCGCCTCAGAATCCCGATGAATGCTCCCGCCCAACCCATCGTTCTGCACGATTGGAACATGGTGCGCAACATCGACCCCCCCGCCATCGGGGACCTCCTCGGCACCGACCTGACGCCCTATTACCTCCAGCTCGCAAGTGGGCAGCCCGGATCGCTCGAGCCGATGCCAGTGCCGTCCGTGGAGTCGGGCCCGTACTTGTCGTACGGCCTGCAGTGGATGACCTTCGGAGTCGTCGCTCCCCTCGGACTGGTCTACTTCGTGTGGAGTGAGCTACGCCAGCGCCGCCGTCTGGACGACGAGGACAACGATGCCGCCGAGGCGCGGCCACAGGGCGGGAACCGGGCAGCTGGTCCCGGCGAGGACGCCACCGCATCATTACCGGCCCCGTCGGGTGTTCCCACGACCACGGGAGGAGATGAGGGGACACCAGACGAGGCCGCGGACTCGGATCAGCTCGTGGCGGCAGCCATGCGCGATCGCTACGGTGATCGGTTCGCGTCCGAACAACGACGCAGCTGGCGTCGAGGCAACCGCTTCGACGTCTAATCGTCTGGACCACCGCGACAGCTGTACACGGAGTGGAACAAGGGTCGGGGGCGGGTCTGAGCGACGGCCCGCGTTGCTCTGATCCAGGAGAGTCTTCGCAGGGCTGTGATGCGCCGCCCCCAGTTGGTCGAAGATTGGTTCGGGACAGTCGTGTGCTGCTCGGGTGAGCGTTGCTAG
>CALMIW010000803.1 GCA_937864275.1 uncultured Dehalococcoidia bacterium | reverse complement strand
GATGAACAGGCTCGGCTGAACCGTCTCTGCCGCATGCCGATCGGAATCCGAAGAGTCGGCGCCGATCACGTAGCCGTCGTCCTCATCAGCCGCGGGGGCAGCGCGCCTGCCGCCGGGATGCGGCCCCGTCACGAGGATGACCGTCGCCTGGTGCATCTGCTGAAGACGGCGGTAGATGTTCGGCAGGATCTGCTCCTCCGGGAGCGCGAGGATGCCTTCGATAAGGTCATCGTCCAGTTCGCTGACGGCGCCGCTCGAAAGGAGCAGCAGCCGGTCGCCCTCGCCGAACGGCACGCGCGTCAACTGGGGCTGGACCGGGGCCGTGCCGATTGCACGGCTGTGCTCGCCATCGGCGCAGAACGAGGTCATCCGCCCGTCGCGCAGCAGGAACGCAGCCGTCGGGCCCGCCTGCGCGATCACCGCCTGGTCGCCGCGGCGGCCAAACGCCGAGAGGCCAAGCGCAACGCGATGCTGGGCGATGCTCTTCCGGTTCCAATCCGCCACATTGCGTTCGGCTTCCTGGAAGAGGCGGCCGAGCGAACCGGTGAGGCTCATGTCGAGGGACGCGAACACATGGCCGAGGTCTGATACCACATGGCCGGCAAACGCCTCGCCAGCAGGCGTGGTGCCTTCAGCAAGGAGAAACAACTCCGCGCGGTCGTCGGAGGGGCCTTTGCCGCGAAATACGCCTGCGTTCGGCCCCCGGTCGACCGGTTCCCCATCGACGATGGCGAACTGGCCAACCTGGAGGGGTTCGGTCAAACGAAGACCGTCCTTAATCTGCCAGGATGGACACGGGGAAGTGAAACTGATGCATCCCGACGATGAAATCGGCAGGCCCCCGCCAGCAACAGCAGATTCACTATATCACCGCGTTTTCTCAGTAGACCAACCCGACTGTGAGTCTGTGAGTAGGGGATTCGCCCTGTTTCCACGCAGAAATCCCCCTCAGACGGACGCCGGACGGCCTTTACGGGGAGCGCCCGCAGGCAGGTGGCAGAATGCCTGTCGTCATGAACAGGGACATCGCCGTCATCTTTTTCAGCGCGGTCACGTTGGCAGTCGCAGCATGTGGCGGCTCCGGCGATGCGACGGACGACGTCCCACCGCAGCCGTCCGCCGCGACCGGGGCGACGCGGGTGGCCGGGACCGGCACGGCCCTGACCGCCACGCCGCGCCCCGAGAGCGGGACGCTCGGCCCTGCGCAAATCGCCCGGCCCGCCATCCTGAGCTACGCGGTACCGGCCGGCACGCGCCCCCACGATGTCGCACCCGCGGCCGACGGCGGCGTCTGGTACACGGCGCAGGCTACCGGGAAGCTCGGGAGACTGGACCCGGAGACCGGCGAGACCCGGGAGTTCCCGCTCGGGCCGGGGTCGTCTCCCCACGGAGTCATCGTCGGGCCGGATGGCGCGGCATGGGTCACCGACAGCGGCCAGAACGCGATCGTGCGCTTCGACCCCGCGACGGAGGCTGTATCCGTCTTCCCCCTCCCGGCGAACGCTCCACGCGCGAATCTCAACACCGCCGTCTTCGACCGGGACGGGATCCTCTGGTTCACCGGGCAGGCTGGCTACTACGGGCGGCTCGACCCGGCGACCGGCAAGGTCGAGGCCTGGGCCGCTCCTCGCGGCAGCGGCCCCTACGGCATCACGGCAACGCCCCAGGGACGGGTGTTCTATGCTTCGCTGGCAGGCAGCCACATCGCCGAGATCGACACGCGCTCCGGCGCGGCGGCCGTCATCGAACCGCCAACCCCTCGGCAGGGAGCGCGCAGGGTCTGGAGCGACTCCCGTGGAAACATCTGGGTCAGCGAGTGGAATGCCGGCCAGGTCGCCCGCTACGAACCGGCCACCGGGACCTGGAAAGAGTGGAGGCTCCCCGGTGCCCGGCCCCAGGCCTACGCCGTCTACGTCGACGCCGACGACCTGGTCTGGCTGAGCGATTTCGGGGCGAACACCATCGTCAGCTTCGACCCGGCAACCGAGGGCTTCACCGAGTACCAGCTCAGCGGCCCAAATTCCGCCGTCCGTCAGATCCTGGGCCGGCCGGGCGAGATCTGGGGCGCGGAATCCGGCCTGGACAAGGTCATCGTCGTCAGGACTGAGTGAGCACTTCCGGGGCTATACTCGGTAGCGATGGCTGGTACGTGCACCACCTGCGGTTCCGCGCTCCACTCCGACCTGTCCCGGCTCCACGGGCGCTGCGGCCCCTGCCGCTCGGGCGAAGATGCGGCCGCAGAACCGACCTGGCGCCGGCTGTTGCCGCCTCCCAGGCCGGAACCGGAACCGCAGCCGAAGGACGCCGCACCGGCCCCGGAACGCTGACCCCCCAACATCGCGTCGTACAGACGATTCGCAAGTTGGCCAGGATCCGCTACCATGCGTGCGTTTGCGGGCCATGCCCGAAGTTACGGACAGCCCAGATCAAAAGAAGGAAAACACTTTGCAACTTCAGAACGCTGTCATCGTCGATGGAGCCCGCTCGGCATTCAGCCGCGGCGGCCGCGGCAAGCTCGTCGCCACTCGCCTGGACGAAGTCGGCGCACAGGTTGTGCGCGCGCTTCTCGAGCGCAACCCCAAGGTCGACCCGGCCATCATCGAAGACATTGCCATGGGCAACGTCGGCGGCGCCGGTGAACTCGCCGGCATCGGCGCCGACACCATCGCCCGTCTCGCCGGCCTCCCGGCCGAAATCTCCGCCGTCGATAGCAACCGCCAGTGCGGTTCCAGCATGGAGACGCTGCATCGCGTCGCCCAGTCGATCATGGTCGGCGCCACCGAAGCCGGCATCGCCATCGGCGCAGAGCGCATGGGCCGCTCCCTCGGTGGTGGCGCGCGCGGCACCGCCACCCGCATCACCGACTTCAACAAGAAGCGCCTCGAGCAGAACCCCTTGCAGCGCAACATGGCGAAGAACCACTTCGAGGACTTCAGCGTCCCCTTCCAGGACGAGATCCTCGATTACTCGCCCGTCCTCTCCATGACGCAGACCGCCCAGAACGTCGCCGAGGTCTACGGCCTCACCCGCGAAGAGATGGACCAGTTCGCCGTCGATAGCCACAAGAAGGCCGTCGCCGCCTACGAAAAGGGCATCTACAAGGACGAGATCATCGCGCTCGAAGTCGAAGAACCAGTCTTCGACGCCGAGGGGAACTGGGTCGAAGCCGAGTACGGCAAGAAGATCATCTTCGACCGCGACGAATGCATCCGCCCCGGCACGAACATGGAAACCCTCGGCCAGCTTCCCGCCATCAAGGGCGTTGTCAGCCCCACCGGTCAGGAGATCCGCATCACGGCCGGCAACAGCTGCCCGACGAACGACGGCTTCACCGCCGCCCTCATCATGAGCGAAAAGAAGGCCCGCGAACTCGGCCTCGAGCCGCTTGCCCGCATCGTCGGCTTCGGCATCGCCGGCGTGAAGCCGCAGGTCATGGGCCTCGGCCCGATTCCTTCAACCAAGAAGGCGCTCCGCCACGCCGGCATCACCGCCGACCAGATCGACCGCGTCGAGTTCAACGAGGCCTTCGCCGCCCAGGTCATCCCGAGCTGCAAAGAACTCGGCATTCCCCTGGACCGCGTGAACGTCAACGGCGGCTCGATCGCCCTCGGACACCCGCTCGGCGCCACCGGCGCCCGCCTCGTCCTCACCGTCGCCCATGAGCTCCGCCGCAGCGGCGGCCGCTACGGCCTCGCCACCCAGTGCATCGGCGCCGGCATGGGCATCAGCACCATCATCGAGCGCATGTAATTCCCGGCGAAAGCCACAATCAAACGGGGGAGGCGATGGCCTCCCCCGTTTTCTGTGCCCCGCCGTTCACCGTTTCTTGATTAGGCGGCAACTAAACTTCGGTGAACCGGGCGTTACCGTTCTAACGCGCCTCGAAGAAACGCCCCCCATGCTCGAGCGGGAACCCACAACTCCGGAGGAAACGCTTTTGAACCTGAAGACGATTGTTGGCGGCCTGGCAGGGCTCGCAGTCCTCGCCATCGGCGCGTTCGCCCTCTGGTTCTTCGTCCTGCGTGAAGACGGCCCCGAGGCCGTATCGACCGACAGCGCCCTCGACGCCCTCGACAATGCGACCGCGACGGCCGCCTCCGGGACGACTCCCGCAGCCGGGACAACGTCCGCGCCTACCACTTCCGGTTCAACCGCAAGCACCGGGTTGAACGGTTCGTGGACCGTCGATACTACCGTCGAATCGTTCGTCGGCTACCGCGTCCAGGAACAGCTCGCCGGCATCGGCGGAGTCGAAGCCGTCGGCCGCACCCCGAAGGTCACGGGCACCGTCACGATCGCCGCCAACAAGGCCACCGCCGGCACCATCACCGCCGACATGACCGCCCTCAAGAGCCAGGAAGCCATGCGCGATGGCCAGCTCCGCAACCAGGGCATCGAATACGGCAAGTTCCCCACGTCCGAATTCAAGCTCACCGGCGCGGTCGATGTCCCCGCCAGCGTGGAAACCGGCACGACCGCGCAGGTCACGCTGAAGGGGGACCTCACCCTTCACGGCGTCACAAAGGCAGTGGAGGTCCCCGCGGAGGTCACACTCAAGAACGGCACGCTTGTCGTCGTCGGCCAGGTCACCGTCCAGTTCTCCGACTACTCGATCTCCAAGCCAACGTCGCCGCGCGTCGTCGGCATGGAGGATAAAGCCGTCATGGAACTCCAACTCTTCTTCAAGAAGTCCTGAGTCGTCCCCCGCCGGCGCGGGGGATTGGCTCTGACCAACGGCCTTCGCCATCGCGCACCATATCCGCTGCTGGAGGTGCGATGATGGCGAAGGCCGTTGCGTTTGTGCTCTTCGAAGGTGCCGAGGAACTCGATTTCGTCGGACCGTGGGAGGTCTTCACCATGGCCGGCATGGTCACCCGCGGCGATATCACTGCCTTCACGGTGGCCGAAAAAGCCGGCCTCGTGAAGTGCGCCAAAGGCCTCCAGGTGGTCGCCGATTATGCCTTCGATGACTGCCCTTCGGCGGAGATCATCCTCGTCCCCGGCGGAATGGCCACCCGCGTGCAGGTCGATAACCCGGCGCTCATCGCGTTCCTCGCCAGGATGGATGCCCGGGCGGACTACACAACGTCGGTCTGCACCGGCGCCCTCCTCCTCGAGAGGGCCGGGGTCCTGAAAGGCCTCAAGGCGACGACCCACTGGGGAGCCATCGAGGAACTCAAGGCGACCGGCACCGAAACGTTGGAGAACACTCGCTTCGTCGACAACGGCCGCGTCATCACCTCGTCCGGGGTATCCGCCGGCATCGACATGAGCCTGCACGTCGTGGGCAAAATCTGGGGCGCCGAAGTCGCCAGGGCCACGCAGAAATACATGGAGTACTACCCCGAACCACCCCGGTGGGACTGAGCCCGGCGCGAACCCCGATAATGGCTCCATGAAGGTCGTCGATTCGGTCCGGGGGCTCGTCGGCAACACCCCGCTCGTCGAGCTCCGCACGCTCTCGCCGAACCCGGACGTGCGCTTGTTCGCGAAACTCGAAGCGCAGAACCCGACCGGCAGCATCAAGGACCGCATCGTCCTGCGCATCCTCGAAGCCGCGCGCGCGTCCGGCGAGCTCTCTCCCGGCCAACCCATCGTCGAAGCCTCCACCGGCAACACCGGCGTCGCCCTCGCGATGTTCGGGCGCCTCATGGGTCATCCCGTCGAAGTCTGCGTGCCTGAGAGCGTCTACCCGGAGATCGAACAGCTGCTCCTGGTCTACGGCGCCCGCATCCGAAGGGTTCCGCGGCAAGCCGGCATCAAGAGCGCGCGCGAAGTCGCAAAGGCACTCGCCAGGGACACGGGAGCCTACTACCTGGGCCAGTTCGATAGCGCCCAAAACGCCCAGACCCACTACGAGACGACCGCTGCCGAAATCCTCGCGGACCTGGCCAACGCCGGGGGCGTCGATGCCCTCGTCGCCGGCATGGGCACCGGCGGCACCATCAGCGGCGCCGGCCGCCGGCTGAAGGAAGCCAACCCTGCCTGCCACATCTACGGGGGGGACCCCCGCCTCGGCGTCCACGTCCAGGGCCTCAAGTCGCTCGAAGACGGGTTCATCCCGCCGGTGCTCGATGAAGGCGTGCTCGACGGCAAGATCCTCGTCGGCAACCGCCATGCGTTCTCCCACGCCCGCCGGGCGATGCTCGCCGAGGGCATCTTCGGCGGCATCAGCAGCGGCGCCGTGCTCCACGCCGGGATGCGCCTCGCCGGGCGTATGACGCGCGGCAACGTCGTGCTCATCTTCGCCGACGGCGGCTGGAAGTACCTTGGCACCGACCTCTGGCGCGAAGACGATGACGACGAAGAGCCGGACAAGGGCGACGATCCGCTCGACGACATCCTCTGGTGGTGACCGGCCGGCGCTAGTTCTCGTCCGGCGGCGGAAGGAAGTCCGGGAAGTCGGTCCCGCCCTGCCGCAGCTGATCGAGGATCTTCCGGGCCATCTCATCCATCTGTTCGGGGGTGATGCCCATCTTCTCGAGCGTGCTTTTCATTAGCCGCTGGACTTCGGGCATGTCCTGGCGGATGAGTGCCTCGGCCATTTCGAGTTGCGTCTCGATCGCATGGAAGCGCTCCCGCCGCTCGGTCTCGTTCTCGGTCGAGAGAATCGTCGACATCAGGCGCGTGAAGAGGGTGGTCGTCCGCGCGATGCGGATCCGGTCATCGTGGTGGGGCGGGAATTCCCCGGTAACGGCTACTTCCAGGCCGGTGCGCTTGTCGGTCGCTGCGTACTGCTCGGGCATGGCCCCCAGCGTACCAAGTTACGGGTGCTTCGGCAGGTAAGGCTGCGGCCCCGCCGTCGGCCCGGCGCCTGGCCGTTCGCTCGCTTCGTACGCGGCCAGCATCTCAGCCCCCATCCGCCCCAGGTCCGGCGGCTCCTTCGCCGATTGCGCGACTCCCGCCGCCACCTGCGCCCAGAGTGCGAGCACAGTCCCGACTTGTTCGCGGTGGCGGAGGGCATAGGCGCTCCCCAGTACCATGAGCGCGGCGCCGAGCGACGGTTCCGAGCTGTCCCCGCCTCGCGTCGCCTCCCACGCCACCGTGGTAGCCATGTGGTCCCAGGGCCACGCGATCACGGTGTTCTTCCGGTCCGCAAGCGAGGCTTTGAATCCGTCTGCCGTCCGGCGCGAAAGGAGCGCAGCCTCGCGGCCCACTTCGGACGGCTGCGCCGCGGCGAAGGCTTCGAATGCGGCCGGCCGGGCATGGATCGCGCCCACCAGCAGCGACCCGGCGTTCGCGCAGAGCCGCTCCACTTCGGCGTAGGGCATGGCGGCCATGGGCCGGCCCCCGGAAAACTGCCGGAGCAGCCACTCCGCGAACTCGCCCTCGAACGTCCTCGCCTCAGGCACCGCCTGGCTCCGCTTGAACATCCTCACACCCCATCATCGGCAGCCGTCGCCGGCGGTCGCAATCAGTCTGCGCCGACGACCACCGGCCTGCGCACCTTGAGCACCGGCGAGAAGGTCACCGCGGCCACGGAGACATACATGAGCCCCACCGAGACGAACAGTGTCTCGCGGAAGCCGATGGCGGACCCCAACACGCCCCCGAGGACCGTGCCGACAACGGCGAAACCGAAGTTCAGGAGGCGGAAGTTCGCGAACATCCGCCCCTGGAGCCGTTCCGGGGTAATCGTCTGACGCAGGCTGACGTCGTGGATCTCGTGGAGCGTCCAGAACGGGTCGGTGACGAGCTGGTTCGCGATGAGGAAGGCGATGCCGAGCCAGCCGTTGTCCATGCACAACGGCATGAACAGCGCGCCCGTGGCACGCAGGAACGAGGCGACCGCGATCGTCGGGCCAACGCCGCCGAAGAAGAGGGTTCCCCGGTTGGCTACCCACGCGCCGACGAGCGACGTCACGCCGCCAACCGCGAAGATCATGCCCAGCACCCCGGCGCTGAACCCGAGCTCGTCCACCAGGTACAACAGGTAGACCGTCGTCAGTGCGTTCGCGGCCATCGCCTGCAACGCCTCGGCAACCGCCAGGCTGCGCAGGACGCCGTCGTTCGCGACAACCCGCGCGCCCTCCTTGGCCTCCCGCCAGAAGTGCTCGGCCTCGTGGTCGCGGACGATCTCCGGCTCAGGCCCCTTGATCCGCCAGACGAAGTACGCCGACACCACGAAGGAGGCGGCATCGATCGCGACGGCGCCCGGGGCCTTGAGCAACTGCACCAGCCAGCCGCTCAGGCTGAAGCTCACCGTCTCTGCCACCGAGGCCGTCCCGGCGAGCTTGGCGTTGCCTTCCAGCAGTTCCTGTCGCTCGACGAGCGTGGGCAGGTAGCTCTGGTAGGCGGCGGCGAAGAACACGTTCAAGACGCTGGTAACCGCGCCCACGGCGAAGAGCTGATACATGGTCAGCCCGTCGAACACGGCGGCGAGCGGCACGCTGAATAACGCGGCCGCCCGCCCCAGGTCCGCCACGATCATGATCGGCCGGCGTTTGAGCCTATCGACCCAGACCCCGGCGACCGGGCTGATGAGAAACCCGGGCACCAGTTGGCTGGCGCCGAGCACCGCGACCTCCGGGGCCGAAGCATCGAGGAAGGCGATGGCGGTGAAGCTCAGGGCGATCTGGCCGATGAGCGAACCGAACGATGACGTGGTTGTCGCCGCCCACAGGCGGACGAAGTCGGGTTGGGCCCAGAGCCCGGTGAGGAAACGCGAACGCATGGAAATGTGCCGACCTTGGTGAATCAGCCCTTCAGTGGGAAGGGCGGGCGCCGAGGATGCGGGCAGCACGAATCCGCCCCGGGATCCGGGGCGGTGAACCAGCTTGGTGCCGGTCCCTTCGCGCGGCCTTTATGCCGCGGCGGGGCGGAGGATGATGCGTTCGCGGACCTTCATTTCCTTCAACCTCGACCGCGAATGGTAACGGTTCCCGGCACACGCGCATGTGTTGCGCGTCACACCGCGTCGGCCCTCCGCACGCTGTCGGAACCTGGGGCGGGTCCGGGGGCTACCAGCCGAGAGCGCGCTCGACGCCTTCGACCGTAGCCGCGGCCTTCGTGATGTTCGGCTGGTACTGGCCGAGGGCTGTGTCGGGGTCCTTCAGGCCGTTGCCCGTGAGGATCGCGACCGCCCGGCCGCCGCGGATTTTCCCGGCGCGGCCGTTCTTCAGAAGCCCCGCGACGCTCGCCGCGCTCGCCGGCTCCACGAACAGTCCCTCGTGGCGCGCCAGCAGGCGGTAGGCCTCCAGGATTTCGTCGTCGGTGACCGCTTCGATGAGCCCCTGGCTCTCGTCTCGCGCGCCAACGGCGCCTGCCCAGCTCGCCGGGTTCCCAATGCGGATGGCCGTCGCAATCGTGTGCGGTTCGGTAACTGGCTTGCCGCTCACCAGCGGGGCGGCGCCCGCCGCCTGGAAGCCGTACATGCGCGGATGCAGCGTCGCGCGGCTCGTCTCGGCGCATTCGCCGAAGCCCTTCCAATACGCCGTGATGTTGCCCGCGTTGCCCACCGGGATCGCGAGGATGTCCGGGGCGTCGCCGAGCGATTCGCAGATCTCGTACGAGGCCGTCTTCTGGCCCTCGATGCGGAAGGGGTTGACCGAGTTCACCAGCGCGACGGGGTGCTTCGCGGTCAGTTCGCGAGCGGCGTTCAACGCGTCGTCGAAATTGCCCTCCACCTCGATGATCCGGCTGCCGTAGGCCATCGCCTGGACCATCTTCCCGGCCGCCACCCTCCCGCCTGGGACGAGCACGAAGCAGTCGAGCCCGCAGTGTGCGGCGTAGGCGGCCGCGCTGGCGCTCGTGTTGCCGGTACTGGCGCACATGATCGCCTTCGCGCCGGATTCCATGGCTTTCGCCACGGCCATCACCATGCCGCGATCCTTGAACGAACCCGTCGGGTTGCAGCTTTCGAGTTTGAACCAAAGCTCATCGAGCCCGCATTCGCGTTCGATGGTGGCCGAGCGCACGAGCGGCGTGTCGCCTTCGCCGAGCGAGATGCGCGGGGTGTTCTCGTTGAGCGGCAACACCGATGCCCACCGGTGCAGGACGCCACGAATTTGTGGGCTGGGATTCCTCACGGTTCCTCCGGCGGGCGAAATGCATGGAACTTCGCCTCGCGCAGTTCCTGTTCGAGCACCTGGATCTGCTTCCGGCGCTGCTTCTCCATCATCGCGTTGTACTTCGCGAACTCCTCGCGGACGTGATCCACCACCTCGGCGATGTCCTTCCGGATGTTCGAAACCCGCTCGCCGAGTCCCGAGTGGCGTCCTTCCAGCAGCGTGACTTCGCCATGCACCTTGTCGATCTGCGCGGCGACCTTGTCGCCCATCTCTTCCAGCACGTTCAGGCGGCCATCGATGCGGCTGTGCTCCTGCCGCCAGACGGAGAGTTCGTCGATCAGTTCCTGCCGGAGGCTGCGCTCGTTCGCCACCCCGGCAATCATGTCCTCGTTCCGCTTCACCATCTCCCCGACGACCTGGAGCCGCTCGTACACGACGTCGAACCGGTCATCGAGGCCCTCGAAGACGACCGCCTTGATGCGCTCCTCGAGGTCGCGGTTCACTTCGATGGTGCGGTCCAGGCGCAGACCGAACTGTTCGAGATGCGCCTCCACTTCCCGCTGGCGCTCGAGGACGGTCTGGAGCGTCTGGCTCACCTGCGAGGTCTGGCTCTGGACCTGCGCGATGTCCGCGAGGATGAGGCCGAGCTGGTTGGCCGTGGTGTCGATCCGGCGAATCGCCTCGCCGCGCTCCTGGCGGTCGTAGTCGGCCTCGGCGCGAACCAGGCGAAGCGCGTTATCGACTTCCGCCTTGTTCGAAGTTAACGCCTGGCGAATGTGCTCCGACGACTCGTCCAGCGCCCGGATCTTCTCCGGCAGCCCCTTGAACGGCGCGAGCTTCGGGTCGATCTCGCGCACGGCGCGCTCGGCTCCGTTCACTTCTTCGGCCAGGTCGTGGACCTGGCGGCGCAACTGGTCGAGTTGGGAAAGCTGGCGAAGCTGTTCCTCGCGGCTCGTGCGGATCTGCTGTTCCAGCCAGGTGATGATCTCGCCCAGCGCCTCGGCCTGGGATTCGCCGGGCATGATCAGCCCTCCACGCGGAGGAACGACGCGACCTGGCTCACCACCGGCAGCGATTCGATCTCCCGCAGCGCCGCCCGCATCGAGCCTTCCTTCGCCCGGTGCGTCATGATCACGAGTTCCGCCATCTGGGCATCCGCGTCGGCTTCCTTCTGGCTGACCGCCGCGATGCTCACCGAATGGTTGCCCAGTGTCTGTGCGATCTGCGCCAGCACCCCGGGCCTGTCGTTCACTGTCACGCGGACATAGTAGCGGGTCTGCAGGTGTTCGAGGCCGAGCACCGGCACGCCGTCCTCCGGGCCCCAGTACTTCCGTTCCCGGTTCCCGAGGACGATCGCATGCGACAGGTCCAACAGGTCCGCGACAACGGCGGAGCTGGTCGGTTCGGCCCCCGCGCCGCGCCCCTGGAAGAGGACGGTGCCCGTGAGGTCGCCCTCGATCTGGACTGCGTTGTAGACGCCGTCCACCTTCGCCAGCGGCTCGGTGTTCGGGATGAACGCCGGCGCCACGCGGGCGACGATGCCGTCGTCGATCCGCTCCGCGATGGCGAGCAGTTTGATGACGTAGCCGAGTTCCTGCGCGTACTGGAAGTCGCGAGGATGGAGCTTCGTGATGCCCGTGGTGTCGATTTCGCCGGGGCGCACCCGGCTGCGGAAGCCGAGCGTCGCCATGATCGCGAGCTTGTAGGCGGCGTCGTACCCCTCGACGTCGTTCGTCGGATCAGGCTCGGCGTATCCAAGCCGCTGCGCCTCGGCGAGCGCCTCGGCGAACCCGGCGCCGCCCGGGGGCTCGATGCCCTGGGCGCGCAGGGCGTGCCCGACCGCTCCGGCCCGGGCAAGCCCGGTCAGGATGTAGTTCGTCGTACCGTTGATGATCGCGCGAATAGACGTGATCCGGTTCGCGAGGAGGTCCCGGCGCAGTGGCGCGATCAAAGGGATGCCGCCGCCAACGCTCGCCTCGAACATGATGTCGAGCCCCCGGCTGTGCGCCTCCGCGAGAAGTTCGGGGCCGGACTTGGCCATCAATTCCTTATTGGCCGTCACCACGTGCTTGCCCGCCTGGATGGCGGCCCGGATGAACGAACCGGCAGGCTCTTCCCCACCGATAACCTCGACAACGATGTCGATGGCGGGGTCGTTCAGGATCTCGTTGACGTCGGTCGTCAGCGCGCCGGCCGGGAGCGCCACGGCTCGCGGCTTCGCCAGGTCGCGGACGGCCGCGCGCCGCACCACGAGCGAAGCGCCCACCTGCCGCGCGAAGTAGTCCCGCCGCTCGATGAGCGCCTGCGCGACGCCGCCACCGACGACGCCCAGCCCAATCAGGCCGACGCCGATCTCGCGTCCGCTCATCTCAGTCGCCTGCGTGCTCATTCGCCCATTCGTAGTCGCGGCTGTCCATGTCGGTCGTGATCTTCACCTGCGGCCGCTTCGCCGCGATCGCGTCCTGCAGGGCCAGGTCCGTAAGCTGGCCCTTCTGCGTTTCGGTGTACACGCCCTGCGGGTCGCGCTTCTCGATCCGGAACACCCAGAAGCTCCCGGCGACTTCCAGCGGCCCGATCAGGTCGCTGCCGGCAGTCTTCCCCTCGATCGCGGTCCGCACGGCGTCGGGCAGGAGGCGGGTCGGTGTCGCTTCCATCAGCCCGTCGTTTTGCTTCGAAGAGACGTCCGTCGACGCCGTCTGGGCGACGGTGCCGAGGTTCTCCCCTGCCTGCACCCTGGCCAGGACCGCGTCGGCCTCTTCTTTGGTGGCCAGGACCACAGAGCGCAGCGTGATCGTCTCGCCGGTATTGCCGAGTTCCTCGGCCAGCTTGTCCTGCAGCTTGGAGATGTAGACCTGCGCCTCGGTGTAGCGGCGGTAGGCGCCGTCGCTCACTTTTTCCGGCTCCACCCGCTGCCCGGAGAGGGGGTGGAAAGTGCTTTCCCCCGCCCCCACCGGGGGGCCCGCGGGGGCGG
>CALMIW010000802.1 GCA_937864275.1 uncultured Dehalococcoidia bacterium | reverse complement strand
GAGCACGCTCAGCGTCGCGACCGTCGCCGTCGTCCAGAGGAGCGCCTTCGAGGGGCGCCAGGAGAAGTGCGGCCGGCGGAACCGTGGCCCGCGCGGGCCGCGCGGCCGCTCCGGCGGACCGCCGACCACGCCACGCTGGCGCTTCACGATCGTCTTGCCGATGACTTCGCCGACGGCGGGCCGGTTGCGCTTGATGATCCGCCGCGCGTTCGAGAGCTTCGGCGGGCGGTTCCGCTTGATGATCATCTGCTCGACCTCCGCTGGTGGCGAGCCAGGGCGAGCTCGAGAATGCGCGTCAGCAAGTCCGCGTAGGGAAGGCCCGACGCCTCCCAGAGCTTCGGATACATGCTAATGCTGGTGAACCCGGGGATCGTGTTCACCTCGTTCGCGATGACCTTGTCGGCCGGCGTCAGGAAGAAGTCGACGCGCGCGTATCCCTCGCAGCCCATCACCTGGAACATGCGGATCGCCAGCCGGCGGATGTCCCGCGCCACGCCTTCCGGGATGGGCGCCGGGATGTAGAGCTGCGTCGTGGACTGCGTGGAGTACTTGCTGTCGTAGTCGTAGAAGTCCCGGTCGGGGACGATCTCGCCGACGATGCTCGCCTCCGGGTTCTCGTTCCCGAGGACGGAGACTTCGACCTCCCGGCCAATCACGGCCTGTTCTACCACGAGCTTGTCGTCGTACGCGAAAGCCGCCTTGAACGCCTCCGGCAAATCTTCACGCGAGCGGGCCCGGCTCACGCCGACGGAGGAGCCTCCATTGGCTGGCTTGACAAAACAGGGGTAGCCGATCGCCTGGTCTATGAGTGCCATCGAATCATTCTGGGCAAGTGTATACTCCCATGATCTGATTACGGAATAGCGTGCGACCGGGATCCCTGCTTCTCGGAACAGAGCTTTCATCAGCGCCTTGTCCATACCAATGGCGCTCGCGGCCACGCCCGCCCCCGCATAAGGGACTCCCGCGATTTCCAGGAACCCCTGGAGCGTCCCGTCTTCCCCGTAGGTGCCGTGCACCAGCGGGAACGCGACGTCGCAGCCCGCGAGCGCGGCAAGCGCGTCCGGCGCCATCAAGACCGGTGCGCCGTCGCTCTCGAACGCCCGGTTGCCCGCATCGAGCGCGCCCTGCGTCTCCTCCGGCGTCAGCCAGTTCCCGGTCCGCGAGATCCCGATCGGGACCACCTCCCAGCGCTCGCGGTCGAGGGCCGCGATGACGCTGCGCGCGCTCGCCAGGCTCACTTCGTGCTCGCCGGAGCGTCCGCCGAGAATCACGGCCACGCGTTGCTTCGCCATCACCACGCCCCCACGAACTCGACTTCGCGTTCCAGCGTGACGCCGAACTGCTCGTTCACCCGCCGCTGCGCCTCCGCGATGAGCCAGGCGACATCGGCGGCGGTGGCGTTTCCTTCGTTCACGAAGAAGTTGCAGTGCTTTTCGGAGATCGCGGCCTCGCCCCGCTGCATGCCGCGCATGCCCACCGCCTCGATGAGCTTCCAGGCTGGCGACTCGGGCGGATTCTTGAAGGTCGATCCGGCGTTCCGGCCGCGCGGCTGGGCGGTCAACCGCTTCTCGTCGAAGGCCGCGGCCTGCGCCAGCAGGGTCCGCGCGTCTCCCGCGGAGAGCGTGAGCTCGGCTTCGAGCACGGCCTTGCCGCCAACCTGGCCGCGGGTAAAGGCGCTGCCGCGGTACACCATCCCCAGGTCCGCCGCGTCGACCCACTGGTCGCCATCGCCGGGCAACTGGAGGCGGACCCGCCGAAGCACGTCGGCCAGGCAGCCGCCGTAGGCGCCCGCGTTGTAGACGACCGCGCCCCCGATCGTGCCGGGAATGCCAACCGCCCAGGTCAGCCCGTCGAGACCCGCCCGGCACATCTTGCGGGCGAAGGCGGCGAAGCTCGCCCCGCTCTCGACACGGATGACGAGGTCGTCGTGCGCTTCGGCCCGCGCGCGGTTATCCAGCACGAGCCCGCGGATTCCAGCGTCGGCGACGAGGATGTTGCTTCCGCTGCCGAGGACGAACACCGGCACCCCGGCGTCGTGCGCCGCGTTTGTTGCCCGCGCGAGCGACTCCGCCGAGCGCACGGTGAGGAAGAGGTCTGCCGGCCCGCCGATGCCGAAGGTCGTGTGGCGAGCGAGCACTTCCGAACGGCGCAGTTCGCCCATCGGCTCGAGCCGGGCCGCCAGCGTCTCGGTCGCGCTCATCGCAGCAGCTCCAGGAGCTTCGGACCGACTTCGACGACATCGCCCGCGCCGATCGTAAATACGACATCTCCGGGCCGGGCGAGCCCCCGCGCCTTCGCCGCCGCGTCGTCGAAGTCCGTGGCGTAGATCGCCTCGACCCCGGTGATCGCGGCCGCGAGGTCGGCGGCAGAACGGCCGGGAAGGGGTGCTTCGCGCGCGGCGTAGGTCTCCAGGACCACCAGCGCGGCGAGCCCGTCCCAGCAGGTGAGCCATTCGTCCCAGAGGTAGGAGATCCGGCTGTACGTGTGCGGCTGGTAGACCCCGATCACGCGGCGCTCCGGGAAGGCGCGGATGGCGGCGGCGATCGTCGCCTTCACCTCGGTCGGGTGGTGGGCGTAGTCGTCCATCACCAGGACTCCGCCGGCCTCGCCGGTCCGTTCGAACCTGCGGCGGGCTCCGCGGAACGTCGCCACCGCGGCGGCGACCGCGGCGAACTCGACGCCCAGGTGGAGGCAGACCGCGGTGGCAGCCAGCGCGTTGCGGACGAAGTGCTCGCCAGGGACGGCCGCGTGGAGCTGGCCGATCGGCGTCCCGCCGCGCGTCACCGTGAAGTCGACACCGCGGTCCGACATGCGGACGTCCTTCGCCATCCAGTAGCGGACGCCATCCATGCCGTAGCTCTCGTGGCGCAGCGCGTCGTCGCCGAGGATGTCCGAGACGGTGCGGGCGCCCGGGTCATCGGTGCAGGCGAGCAGGACGCCCCCCTCCTTCACCTTCTTGCCGAATTCCACAAACGCCTGCTGGTAGGCCTCGGCGGTCCCGTAGTAGTCCAGGTGATCCGGCTCCACGTTGGTGATCACGGCGATGTCCGGCGCGTACTCGTGGAAGGCCCGCTTGTATTCGTCCGCTTCCACCACGCAGATGTCGCCCTTGCCCCAGGAGGCATGCCCGCCCAGGTCCAGGCTTTCGCCCCCGAGGAGGTACATCGGGTCTTTCCCCGCGCTCACCAGGATGTGCGCGATCAGGCTGGACGTGGTCGTTTTCCCGTGCGCGCCCGAGACGGCGACGACGCGCTTGCCTTCCATCAGCTTCGCCACCATCTCCGCGCGGAGGAGGATGGGGATCCCGCGGCGGCGCGCTTCGGCCAGTTCCGGGTTGTCGTCGGCGGCGGCGGCCGTCGTCACCACCAGGGCCGTGCCGGCCGGGACGTTTTCTGCGGCGTGGCCGTACGCAACCGTCGCACCGAGGACGATGAGCTTCTCCGTCAGTGACGACGGCCGCAGGTCGCTGCCCGAGACGGCGACGCCCTGCTCGCGCAGCAGCTGGCCGATCGCCGACATGTGGATGCCGCCGATGCCGATGAGGTGCACGGGTCCGCGGATGTCGGTCATCTCCGTGCCACCTCCAATACGACGGCGGCGATGGCTCCGGCTGCGTCGGGCCGGGCGAGAGCGCGCGCGGCATCCCCCATCGCGGTCAACCGGTCGGGTTCTCCGAGCAATTCGCGGATGCGCTCCGGCAGGGCGGCGATCTCCGCCTCTTCGAGGACGACCGCGGCACCGGCGTCGCCCAGCCAGCGGGCGTTGTTCCGCTGGTGCCCACCCGCGTAGGTGGCGGGCACGAGGATCGACGGGAGCCCCGCGGCAGGCACCTCGCCCAGCACCGAAGCGCCGGCGCGAAACACGCCCAGGTTGGCCGCCACCATGAGTTCCGGCAGGTCGTCGCGGAATGCGGCGACGTGGTATCGCTCGCGCAGGCCTCCGGGAAGTGCCGCCCGGGCCACCTCTGCCGCGGCGAGGCCCGCCTGGCCGGTGACGTGGAAGACCACGGCCTCGGCCAGGAGCGCCTCGATGCCGGCCAGGATGGCGTTGTTGATCGCCATCGCGCCCTGCGTCGCGCCGGCGATGACGACCACCCGGTCGGACTCGCCGATGCCGAGGGCCGCGCGCGCCTGTGCCCGGTCGGTCGAAAAGAAGCTGGCGCGGACCGGGTAGCCGGTCACCACCGTCTTCTTGCGTGGCAGGAACTCGAGCGCCGCCTCGGTCGTCGTGGTCATGCGCGTCGCGAGGACGCGTTCCGCCTTCACCGCCCAGCCCGGGTGCACGTCCGGGAGATACACCACCAGGGGCCGCCGAAGGACGCGGGTCGCGAGGCTGCCGGGGAAGCTGCCGTAGCCGCCGGTGCTGAACACCGCATCCGGCTTGAATGCGCGCAGGGCCCGGAGCGCCGCAACCGTCCCGCGCAGGAGCCTCCAGCCCGAGCGGAGGAGCCCGAGCGGGCTGCGGCCGCGCACCGCCGCAGAAGGCACGCCGACGAAGCGCACTCCGGCCGCCTCGACCCGGGCGCGTTCGCCCCGGTCTTCGGGGCCGAAGAAGCACACCTCGGCGGTCCCGCCCAGGCGAGCCTGCACGGCCTCCATCACGGCCAGCGCCGGGATGATGTGGCCCCCTGTGCCGCCGCCGGTCAACGCGAGCCTCAAGCGTCCGGCCTCCTTCGGACAACCCGGCGGGTATCCACCGGGTGCTTTTCGAAGTAGCCGCCGCGGTCGGTGCCGAAACGGGAGATGCTGAGGAGCACGCCCATCGCCAGCAACACGGAAGCGAGCGAGTTCGAACCGAAGCTCAGGAACGGCAGCGGCACGCCCGTGAGCGGGATGGTGCGGGTGATGCCGCCGATGTTGAGCAGCGCCTGGACGGTGATCCATGTCGTGATGCCGGTCGCGATCAGTTGGCCGA
>CALMIW010000801.1 GCA_937864275.1 uncultured Dehalococcoidia bacterium | reverse complement strand
CCAGGGGTCCATGCGGTCGGACGACCCGATCATCCAGCGGTCGTGATGTCAGGGTCAGGCGCAACCGTGACCTTTCGCGAACTTGACGAGCGATCGAACCAACTCGCGCGTCTGTGGCGCTCGCACGGCCTCGACGTCGGCGACCATGTCGCCATCTTCAGCGAGAACCAGCCCCGGTTCTTCGAGGTGATGTGGGCCGCACTCCGGTCGGGGCTCTACGTCACCACGATCAACAGCTATCTCTCGCCGGAGGAAGTCGCCTACATCCTCAACGATTCCGGCGCAAAGTCGCTCGTCACGACCAGCGCCAAGGCCACAACGGCCTCGGCAGCGCTGCAAGAGGCGACCGGCGTCGAGCTTCCGCTGTTGATCGGCGAACCGGAGGCGGGCTTCGAACCGTACGTGGATGCAATCAGCAGCATGCCGGCGGATCCGCTCGATCTGGAACCGGCAGGCGAGATGATGCTCTACTCGTCCGGCACCACCGGCCGACCGAAGGGCATCAAGCGTTCGTTGACGGGAAAGCGCGCCGACGAAGGGATGCTGATCGCCGGACTCGTCAGCGGCGTGTTCGGGATGGGTCCCGACTCCCGATACCTGTCGCCCGCACCGCTGTACCACTCGGCTCCGATCGGGTTCAGTCTCGGCGTGCAATCCCTCGGCGGCACGGTCGTCGTGATGGACAAGTTCGATCCGATCGACGCACTCGCAGCCATCGAGCATCACCGGATCACCGACTCGCAGTGGGTGCCGACCATGTTCGTGCGGATGCTCAAGCTCGACCCGGAAGAACGGACCCGCTTCGACGTCAGCTCGATGAAAGTGGCGATCCACGCCGCCGCCCCGTGCCCCGTTGAAGTGAAGCAGCGGATGATGGACTGGTGGGGCCCGGTCCTGTGGGAGTACTACGCCGGAACGGAACTCAACGGGTTCTGCCTCGTCCGTCCCGACGAGTGGCTGCAACGGCCAGGGACGGTCGGACGGCCGCTGATCGGCTCGCTCCACATCGTCGGACCCGACGGGAACGAACTCCCAGCCGGCGAGCCCGGAACCGTGTACTTCGGCGACGGACCGGCGTACGAGTACCACAACGCGCCCGACAAGACCGCGTCGTCGAAGGATCCCGGTGGACACGGCTGGACAACGCTCGGCGACGTCGGCTACGTCGACGACGACGGCTGGCTGTTCCTCACCGACCGGCAGGCCTTCATGATCATCTCCGGCGGGGTCAACATCTACCCGCAGGAGATCGAGGACTGCCTGACCATGCACCCCAAGGTGGCCGATGTCGCGGTGTTCGGGGTGCCGGACGACGAGATGGGTGAGGCGGTGCATGCGGCGGTGCAACCCGCGGATGGCGTCACAGGCGACGACGACCTGGCGGCGGAGCTCCGCTCGTACGTCCGTGACCACATCGCACATTTCAAGTGCCCGCAAGGTTTCGAGTTCCACGACCAACTCCCGCGCCTGCCGACCGGGAAGCTCTACAAGCACCAACTGCGCGCCCCGCATTGGGAGGGACGCAACAGCGCCATCTGATGAACGCGCACCCCGAACCCTGCGCACCTCAACAACCACGCCACCTCGAAGGACTGCCGTCGTGCTCCACACCCGTCTGACCGAACTGCTCGAATGCGATCACCCCGTCATGCTCGCCGGCATGGGAGGCGTCGCCTATGCCGAACTCGTCGCCGCCGTCAGCGAGGCTGGCGGCTTCGGCACCCTCGGCGCGGCACCGATGAGCCTGGACCGGATGAACGCGGAGCTCACCGCGATCCGGCAACGCACCGACCGACCGTTCGGGGTCGACCTCCTCACAGCGCTGCCCGGCGGCATGCACTCCCAGGTCGAGGCGATCATCGCCGGCGGGGCATCGTTGTTCGTCGCCGGTCTCGGCGTCCCTCGCGACGTCATCGATCTGTGCCACCACCACGGCGTCCTGGTCGCCAGCATGTGCGGCCGGGTGCGCCACGCCGTCGCCGCCGTCGAGGCCGGCTGCGACATCGTGATCGCACAAGGCACCGAGGCCGGAGGACACACCGGTCTCGTCGCGACGATGCCGCTCGTCCCACAGGTGGTCGACGCCGTCGGCGAGCGCGGCGTCGGCGTCGCCGCCGGCGGCATCTTCGACGGCCGCGGTCTTGCCGCCGCGCTCGCGCTCGGCGCCGACGGCGTGTGGGTCGGCACCCGCTTCATCGCCACACCGGAGGCTCACGTCGTCAACGGCTACCAAGAAGCACTGCTCACCGGCCGCGAAGACAACACCGTGATCACACGTGCCTACACCGGAAAGACCCTACGAGCCATACGGAACGACTACACGCAACACTTCGAGGAGCACCCCGACGAACTGCAGCCCTTCCCGCACCAGATCGGTCGATCTCTCGCCGACGGCGCAATGCACCTCGGCGCCCCGGTCGACACGCTCGACATCGATCCCACCAAGGAATGCTTCGCCGCTGGCCAAGGCCTCGGGGCGATCACCACCGTGGTCCCCGCCGGCCACATCGTCCGCGACCTCGTCACGATCGCGGAACGGACACTGGCTCGAACTTCGGGGCTTGCCGATTGACGAGGATGTGAACGCTGCCGGTGAGGCTACGGCCGATCGCCATGGCCGCGCAATACTGCGCCGTGCCCTAGTCATTTACGAGGAACTCCTTGTCGCCGGCCGTTTGCCGTGTTTCGACAGCGGCAGGGTCGTCTCCATCGAGGCCGATC
>CALMIW010000800.1 GCA_937864275.1 uncultured Dehalococcoidia bacterium | reverse complement strand
GCGGCCGGGATAGCCGTCGCCGTCGACGCGTTCGTGGTGGTGGCGAACGAGATCGACGACGCTGTCGTAGTCGGTGACGGCGGCGGTGATGGCCGCACCGAGGAGCGGGTGCTCTTCCATGCTCCGGCGTTCTTCGAGGGTGAGCGGGCCTGGCTTCCTGAGGATCTCGTCGGCGACGACGATCTTGCCCAAGTCGTGGATCGGGCCACCGATGGAGATCGCGCTCAGGGCGGCATCGTCGAGGCCGGTTTCCCGGGCGACTGCAATCGCCAGCTGAGTCGCGTGGTCGCTGTGGAAGCGCGTGTAGCTGTCGCGGCGGTCGATGGCCTTCACGAGGTTTCGGAGCGCCTTGAGGTTGCTGACCTTGAGGAGACCGTCGGCCGGCTCATCGCCGACGTTGCCGAGGACCGAGTTGGGGGACATCGACTTGTCCAGGTACATCTGGTCTTCGGCTTCGGCGATCAGGTCGCGGGGCGATTCATAGCCGCGGAAAGCGGCGATGCCGCAGCTGATCCGGGTGGGCAACGAAATGCGGGCGCCGTTGATGACTTCGATTTCGGCGACGGCGCGGCAGACGCGGTCCATGACCTGGCGGGCGCGGAACTCATCGCATTCGGGGAAGACGACCACGAACTCGTCGCCGCCGAAGCGGGCGAACTGCGCGGGTCGCGCGATGTGGCGTGTGAGCGCGCCAGCGACCTTTTTGAGGACGTGGTCACCTTCTTCGTGGCCGACGAAGTCGTTGAGGAGCTTGAAATTGTCGATGTCGAGGTAGGCGACGGCGAGCGGCCGGTTGAAACGCTGGGAGTTGGAGACGGCGTCGACGATGAACTCATCGATGAAGCGGCGGTTCGGGGAGGCAGTGAGCGCGGCGGGGTAGGCGGGGGGGCGGGAGACGGCTGCCTGTTCGGCCTCGATCTGGCGGGCGCGGGTGTCGACGGCCTTGTTGAGCATATGCCAGAGGATCTCAGCGTCGAACGGCTTCCCGAGGAAGTCGTCGGCGCCGGCTTTCATCGAGCGCACGGCGACGTCGACGTCGACGAACCCGGTTATGGCAACGATGCCCGCGGACGGCGCGATCGAGCGAGACTCGGCGATGACATCGAGCCCGGACATGTCGGGGAGGGAGATGTCGGAGGCGATTGCGTCGAACTGCTGGGTCCGGACGGCTTCGAGCGCCTCTGTGCCGCTCCTCGCAACGGTGACATGGCCCGTGTGCTGGCCGAGGACGAGCTGGATCAGGCGGCCGAGGGCGGGGTCATCCTCGATGACGAGAACACGCAGCACGCGGCGGCTCTCCAGCGTAAAGCTCGGCTCCATCTTCAGAATTGTCGGCAGGCGGCAGCAACGGCGTAGCCCGTTCGAGCGGACGAGGCGTTATTTCGCGCGATTGACCCAGATCCGGCTCGCGACCTGCGTTCCCATTACGACGGAGCGCCCCTCGATGCGCGCGGTGACGGTGCCGCGATAGGGCGCGACCGACTCCAGGACAACGGCGACGCCGGGCCGGATGCCTTCTTCATCGAAGAATTGGAGGAGCTGCTCGTCCTCCTCGAAGACGCGGTCGATGGTGACCTGTTCGCCTTCCTGGATGTCGGCAAGGGTCGTCATGCTGAGCTTGCGGGCGGGCCCATGCCCGGGAATGGGGTAGCCGAACGGGCTGCGCTGGGGGCGGCCGAGCGTTTCGAAGAGGTTCGGTTCGGTGATGTCGGAGATGCCGTGTTCGAGGAGGTGGGCTTCTTCGTAGGCGCGCCACCACGGGACTTTCAGTACGTCCGTGATCAGGCATTCCGCGAGGCGGTGGCGGCGGACCATCTGCTCGGCCCGGCGAAGGCCCTCGGGAGTCAGACGGATGACCTTTTTCGCATCGACGGTCACAAGGTGGTCGCGGAGGAGGCGTTTGAGCATCCCGGCGACGGACGGCGGCGTGATTTGCAGGCGGTCGGCGAGGCGGACGGCGATGACATCCTGGCCCTCGTCGTGGCTGAGCCGGTAGATCGCAGTCAGGTAATCATCGCTGGCGACATTCGAGACCTGCTTTGGCATGCCGCGGATCGTGCCACGAACGTGGCCGGAGCCGCCACCCGCGATCCCGAGCGCCGCCGAACGCGATGCTGGCGTCAGGCGGCCTTGCGGCTGCTCATGACCTCAACCCGGAACAGAGGGACGACATTCGAAGCGGCGACTGCCGTGCGCCCGCCGAGGTAGGCGGCGACGCAGGGCGGCACTCCGGCGGTGGAGCAGCAGGACTGGCAGCGGCTCGCGCGGGCGCTGGCCTCGACCGGGCAGGCATCCTCGCAGCCGGCCATCCGGTAACCCCTCAGCGGTTCTATTCCAGCTATCGACAGGCTACGGCCGGTGGATGAGGGGTGTGCGGCACGTTTCATCTCGGCGAAACACGAATCTTAACTAAACGAAAAGGGGCTCCCTCGCGGGAGCCCCTTTGTTCGGCAACGGTGCGGCGCACATCAGGCGATGCCGAGCCGGATGCGGATGCGTTCGACGAAGCCCTGGGATTCGGAATCCAGGACCTCGCGAATGCGCGATTCGCGCTTGATTTCGCGGAGTGCCTGCGCGTGCTCGTAGCGCCGCAGCAGGGACTTCGATTCGGGCTGGCCGTTGGCGACGACGCGACCGTCGCGCAGGACCTGGTATTGGCCCGAGAGGACGTTGTAGAGCGACTGGAACATTTCAGGTTCTTCCTTTCTTTCGGAGCCGGCTGTTCGAGGCTGGTCCGGGAACATGGTTCAGGCGATCCGTTCGTGGAGCGCCTGTTCGGCGGATTGGCAGGCGGCCGGGCGAGCGGCCTTCGCGGGCTTTTGGAGCCAGGCCATCCGGTGAAGGACTGCCGGGTCCTTGATTGCGTCTTCGCCGTACCGCTTGTTGTTGGTCATCGCGGCTATTCGCGGCGAGTGCGTCATTACGAGGTTCAACACGTGATCACTTCCTGGGGTTTCTCTGAGCCCAAATAGGGCGCACGAATCCAATGCCATCGATTTCAGAGAAATTCGAGACAGTCGAGGGCGAATGCAGACTGGGGCCGCGAAAGCGCGGCTACAAACGAATCACTTGTCGGGCGGTGACGGTTCTGGGCCTGGTGGTGGCGAATGTCCGGTGAAACAAAAACGCCGTACCGCCAGGCGGTACGGCGTCGAGGCCGTCCTGCTGGTACAGGGACGCTAGCCTATCGACGCTTCTCCGCGCGCGGAAGCCGTGGTGCGAATGTTCTTATCCATTAGGCTCTCCAATCCAGCGTTTCCGCGCTTGTTCTGGAGAACGATACTGCCGGGGGAAAGGTTAACTGTCAACGGAATAATTTCTCTTTGCCGCGGACGAGTGTGGCGGAGATCACACACCGGTGGTTTACGCCTTCCGCGGTAGACTCAGGGCGAATGACGCAGCCTGGATTCGGCGAACACCTCAGGTACGTGGGCCGC
>CALMIW010000799.1 GCA_937864275.1 uncultured Dehalococcoidia bacterium | reverse complement strand
CCGAGGGCGGCCGCCTCCTCGCGCAGGGCGGCGTCGGCCTCGGCAAGGTCGTCGCCGCGCTCGTCGGCCTGGTGGAGCGCGTCGTTGGTTCGATCGATGCGATCCGACAGCGTCCCGAGCCGTTCGGCCAGCAGGCAGCCCAGCGTGAGCCGCAGCGTGGAGCCGCGGGCGTTCCCGGTGAGGTGGTTGCGAAGCCGCTTTCGTAGATTCGACGCGGAGCCCGGCGAGCCAGGGGCGATTCCGATGTACAGCAGTGCCCATGGGCCGACGATGGTCCCGATGTCCGGGATTCCCGGTGAGGGCAGTTCATCGAAGTACCACCCGTAGATGCCGTTGGCGGGCGGGATCGGCGAAGGGCGGGTCGTGAGCTCTCCGCGTGTCCATAACCGGCTCGGCGCGCGGAAGGCTTCGATGATCTCTTTCGCGTCCATGCTGGCAACCCTCACCGCCAGAGGAGGATGTTCTCCTTCACGAAGTGCCACGTGGCAGCCTCGCGGTAGTGCATCACGTATTCCTGCAGCAGCTTCGGGGCGCCGACCGCGACCACGACCGCGACGAGCCACGGCCAGGATTTGATCCGGAACTTCGGGTCCACCGAACGCATGCCGGCGATGAAGAGATAGAAGTTCTCGAAGACGTTCGGGGCGAACAGGAAGGTCGCGCGGAAGTCGGTGAGTTCGAAGACGACAACGCCCACCGCGCGGAGCGCAAAGAGCGTGGCCGCCGCCACCCTGGCCAGCGGGTCGGTCCAGCGCCAGAGGGCGACGAAGCATTCGAACGCCAGGTAGTAGATATCGAACGACTTGTCGACCAGGTGGTAGTGCCCGGCGAGAGGCTCGGCGCCGAACGCATCCTGGAGGATGGAATCGCTCGCATCGGCGAGGATGCAGAGGAGGCCGCCGGCGAACTGCCAGCGGAGGATGAGGAACGGGGCGCCGCCGCGGATGGCGATGATGAGCAGGAGGACGAAGAGGTCCTTGTCCAACTCAGGCTTCTCCCGAGAGCAGCATGGCCAGGGTGACGATGCCCGGGATGTAAATCACTCCGGCGATCATCAGGAGCACGAGTGCCCTTCGCACCCGCTCGGGGCCGCTGCAATCGAAGTACTTTCGGATCACGCGCGAACGATAGCTGAATCGGTGCGGATATACCCGGCCGTTCGGACTTGAATTGCGGGACGAGCGGGCCGGCCTGCGCGACGCGGCTCAGGCGCGGCCGAGCCGCGACTTCACCCGGGAGGCGGCCTCCGAGAGCTCTTCGATGCCGAAGAGGTTGGCCAACCCTGCGTAGACCAGCGCGCCGGCGGCCGCACCGGCTGTCGCGGCCACCAGGTTCTCGGACCAGCTGCCGAACTCCATCGGCGCGAGCGCCACGGCCAGGAAGAGGGCCATCCCGGCGCCGCAAACCGCACCCACGCCGATCGCCCGGAGGTCGCCGGCGACCTCGGCCCCGGTCCTGCGGACGTAGAGGACGTAGAGCAGCACCCATTCGAGCCATGAGGCGGCCGAGACCGAGAAAGCGAGACCTTCGTGGCGGTAGCGTTCCCAGAGGAGCGCGCTCAGGAGGAGGTTCAGGACCACCGCCAGGACGGCAAGCCCGACGGGGGTTTTGGTATCGCCGAGGGCGTAGAAGCCGCGGCTGTGAATCTCGATACCCGCCTGGGGGATGATGCCGAGACAGTACCAGCCAAGTGCGGAGGCGGTGATGACGGAGTCGATGCGGGGGAACTCGCCGCGTTCGAGGAGGACGACGGTGGCCGGGTCGCGCAGGATGGCGAGGCCGAGGGCGGCCGGGACGGTGAGGAACATGATGACGCGAAGGACGCGGGAGACGGTGGTGCGCAGCGCGTCCAGGTCTTCATCGGCGGCGTGGCCCGCGAGGGTGGGGAAGACCGCCGTGGAGAGCGCCATGCCGAAGAGCGCCAGCGGAAGCCCGGCGAGGAGCCAGGCGTAGGTAAGCTGGGAGATGGCGCTCGCCCCGACCTTGGAGGCGAAGAAGCCGGTCACGACGAAGTTGAACTGGGCGGCGGCGAGCCCGATGACGCGGGGGCCCATGAGGCGGCCGACCTCGAGCACCGCCGGGTCGCGGCGGCCGAAGCCGAAGCCGTAGGTCATCCCTTCGCGCAGCAGGCCGGGCACCTGGACGGCCAGGTGCAGCCCGGCGCCGATGACCACGCCGGCAGCCAGCCCGTTGACGCCCCAGCGGTCGGCGAGGAAGACGGCCCCGAAGATGATCGCGAGGTTGTAGAGCATCGGAGCGACGGCGGGGAGGAGGAAGTGCTGGCGCCCGTTGAGGATGCCGGTGACCATCCCGCTGATGGCGAAGAGCAGCGGCGAGAGGAGCATCAGCCGGGTCAGTTCGACCGCTTTGTCGGTCAGTTCCTCGTTCCGGCCGATGTCCCTGCCGAGGTCGGGCGCGAGCAGCGGCACGAGCCAGGGAGCGAGGATGAAGGCGAGCACGCAGAGGGCGGCTGTGGCGGTGGTCACCAGATTGAGGACGCGGCTGGCGAGCCTCCACGCCTCTTCGCTCCCTTCTCGCCGGTAGACGCGGGCGAAGACGGGAATGAAGGCGCTGCCCAGGGTGGCCCCGGCGAGCACCTGGAAGATCAGGTCCGGGATGCGGAAGGCGATGTTGTAGGCGTCGAGTTCGGGGCTGGTGCCGAAGGCATCGGCGATGGCGATCGTGCGGACGATGCCGAGCAGCCGCGAGCCGATGAAGCCGAAAGCGACGATGGCGGCGGCGATAGCGAGGCCGCCGGAAACGTTCCGGGTTGGGGATTCGCTCGCGCCGGCGGGGCCGGGTTCCGCCATGTGGGCATGCTAGCCGGGGGTGCTGCTACATGCCCCGGGAGGGTCGGCGGGAT
>CALMIW010000798.1 GCA_937864275.1 uncultured Dehalococcoidia bacterium | reverse complement strand
TCGCCGGTGTCTACGCGAATGGGTCAGCGAGACAGGCGTTCGCCCGTTCGCGAAGCTGCCCGTCTCGCCCGCCGACTTCCCCTTCCATCGGCGGATTTCGGCCCACGGGGAAGGTGAATGGTTCCCGCTCACGTGGCTGCTCTACCGATGGCGGACCCGGTAAAGAAAGAGCCGCGGGACAAATCACGGGACATTCGCGATCGCCATTAACCTTTCCCTTCTGAACCCGTTATCTCTAGTACACAAAGCACATCCGTGCTTATGGTGGAAAGGAGGACGGTCGGCCCGTAGGTTCCGGCACGGCCCAGGGGGCTGGTTTGGGGAATGCTTCGGTAGGCGAACTGGCGCCGGACTTCGACGAAAAAGCTGTCGTCGACGCCGCGCAGCAGGGGGATCAGGTAGCGCTCAGCGCGCTCTACGATCACTACTTCCCTCGCGTCTACCGCTACGTCGCCACCCGGCTCTCCTCGACGGAAGACGCAGAAGATGTGACCACGGAGATCTTCCTCCGGATCATCGAAAACCTGCGAACTTTCTCCTGGCGAGGACTCCCCTTCGGTGCATGGGTCTTCCGCATCGCGCGCAACGAGGTCGTCTCGCATGTGCGCCGCCAGAAGGTCCGGACCACCACCGCGCAACTCACGGAATCTATCCAGGACCCAACGCCAGACCACGTGGACGCGATCGTGACGGCATTCACCGTCGCAACCGTCCGCGAAGCCGCAGAGAAGCTCCCCGAAGCGCAACGGCAGGTTATCGCCCTCCGCTTCGGTGCAGGCCTCTCGGTAGCGGAAACGGCACAGGCACTGGGAAAGACCGAAAACAACGTGAAAGTCCTCCAACACAAAGCCATAGCTAAACTCCAGGTCATGGTTCGGTACGAGTGATTCGCCAGCTTTTCGAACGCAAGGCAAGCTACGAGGCGGAAGTCCTCGCCGAGGCCCAGGCCCTCATTGATGACGGCCTGGAGTTGGACTTTGTCCTGGACCTCTTCCCGGACGAAGCCGACTGGCTCGCGCCTCTGCTCGAGACCACGCCCGGCATCGCCGGGGCGATGGAAACGGAGTCGGCGAGCTACTACTTCGAGGCCTCGCTGAAATCGAAGTTCCTCGGCGCCGAGCGGGAGCCGAAGCCGGTCGTCCCGGTCGTCATCCCCGCTCCCGCCTTCTCGCCGGTGCGCACCGCAATCGCGACGTTCTCCGTCGCCGGCATGGCTGCCGCCGTCGGCATCGTTTCGCTCGGGTTCATCACTGCCGGCGATTCGGTCCCCGGAGACTGGAACTACACCTTCAAGCTCGCCAACGAGCGCTTCGAATACGCCACGTCGCGCGGCGACCACCGCATCGACCTCCAGGTGAAGCAGGTCCAGGCGCGCATCGTCGAGTTGAACAAGCTCAGCGAACGCGGCGATGTCTCGCCGTCGCAGCTGGAGCGCGTCCAGCGCGAGTGGGAAGACCTCCAAAACGTCGCCCGCGACCAGGAGCTCGATGCGATGCGCCAGGCGCAGATCGAGTCGGCCCGCCGCAGTGCCGTGGCGGTCATCAACGATGTGACCACCAGGCAGCCCGACCTCCTTCCGCGGGCCGAGGCCGTCGCTGCCGCCATCGGAGACACCGTCACCGGCCTGGCCGCCCCTTCGCCGACTGCCACGGCAACCGCCACCGCTACAGCGCCGGCCTCCGCCACGGAGAGCCCGACGGCGACTCCGGAACCCTCGCCATCGGCGACAGCAACCCCAACTCCGGAAGCCACCCCGGCCGGCACCGAAACGCCCAGCGCGACGGCGACACCGACGCCGACGGAATCCGCGACGCCCGAGCCCAGCGCGACGAGCACCGAGCAGCCCGCGCCTTCGGAAACGGCCGCGCCGAGCCCTTCGCCGGCTCCCTGAACCACCGGTTAACCCGCCCGTTGCTCCCTACCGCGCCGCTGCCTACCCTCGAATGTGCCCCCATCCCTGGAGTGAACTGATGCGACGACTCTTCTTGGCCGCCGTGCCGATTGCGATCCTGTTCGGGGCGGCTGCCTGCGGCGACGGGCCAGACGAGGACACCGAGGCGACCACCACGGGCGCCCAGGAATCCCCGACGACGGCTTCGAACGAACAGCCTTCTGTGCCCGACACCCCGATTCCTCAGCCGACGCCGATCCCGGACAACCTTCCGGTCATCCAGGTCGCCGCTTCCGGCGTGCTCTATGCGCCGCTGCGCAGCGAGTTCCTGGCGCTGCCGAAGGCCACCATCACCGCGAACGGCAAGACCTACGAAGGCGTCAGCCTGGCCACCCTCGCCGAGAAGGCCGGAGCCAAGCCAACCGCTATCGCGACCATCAACGGCACCCGCCTGGATAACCTCCGCCTCGGCGCGATCCGCTTCACCCTCGCCGAAATCGGCGAATCGACGGTCCTGGTGATCGACGAGGCCGGCCGTATCGCCCTCGCGAGCAGCTCGGTCCCGGCCGACCAGTGGCTGAAGGACATCACGGGGATCGGGCTAAACTAGCACCGGCGGCGGCGGCATGGGTTGCGGCGGGTCTCGTCGCTCCCCGCCAGCGGCAGCCGCAATCGCAGAATT
>CALMIW010000797.1 GCA_937864275.1 uncultured Dehalococcoidia bacterium | reverse complement strand
CACGGCTGCTCGAACCAGGGCATGTACTGCTCGGCCCCCCGTCCGTGCAGGAGCTGCGCAGCGCCATCGAGGGGCCAGCCGCCGCGGCGGGGCTCAGCCTCGAACCCGGCCTGAGCGACCGCGTGCTTGCAGACCTCGGTGACGCGCCGGGCGCGCTTCCACTGCTCTCGCACGCACTGCACGAGACGTGGAAGCAGCGGACGGGAAACACGCTCACGGTTGCGGGATACGAGCGTTCCGGGGGGATCCGGTCGGCAATCGCGCAGACCGCCGAGCGCGTGTACGGCGAACTGAAGCCGCCCGAGCAGGCGGCCTGCCAGATGCTCATGCTGCGCCTGACCACGATTGGCGAGGGCCTGGAGGCTTCCCGGCGCCGGGTGCCGTTCAGCGAGCTTCCCGAAGCGAGCGCGGCGTCTGTCGATTTGCAGAAACTCGCGCGGAAGTTCGCCGATGCCCGGCTGCTGACGACGACCGCGGATTCGGTGGAAGTCGCGCACGAGGCGCTCATCCGGGAGTGGCCGCGGCTGCGGCGCTGGCTCGAGGACGACCGGGAGGGCCATCGCATCCTCCGCCACCTGACGCAGTCGGCGGAATCGTGGGATCGGCTGGGACGAGACCGGGACGAGTTGTACCGGGGAGCGCGGCTTGCAGCGGCCTCGGAATGGGCACAGCGTGCCGGCGTCGGGCTCAGCGCGCACGAGCGCGAGTTCCTCGACGCGTCGCTCCGCGCCCAGGACGACGAGCGACTACGAGACGCCACCCGGCTCCGCCGCCTTCGCCTGCTGGCTTCGGGCCTCGCGGGGCTCGTCGCGATTGCCGCGCTGGTCAGCGGCATCGCCCTCTGGCAATGGAACCGCGCGAACGACCACCGAGCGCGCGCGGAAGCGGCCACAGTCGACGCGAACGCGCAACGCGACGCCGCCCAAGCGTCGGCCCTTGAAGCGACGCTCGCCCGGTTGGAGACCGAGATCCCGCTCCTCCTCGAACCCGACCGCAGCCTGGCTTTCTTGCTCGCACGGCAGGCCTACGACCTCGCTCCGGGACCACGGACCAGCAGCCTTATGAACCGCGTCCTTGGCGACGAGCCCCGGTGGCTCGGCGCCATCCACCCAAGCGAATCGCTGGTCGCCCTGTACTTTCCCAGTCTCGATGGCAAGTACGTCGCCCTCTCGACGCAGTCCGGATTGCTGGAACTGCGTGATCCATCGACGCACGCGGTGGTCTCCAGCGTGCGCAGCTTCCCCGGCCTGACCACGAACACCGCTCTCTGGTTCCCTTCGAGTGGACTCGTTGCCCATGCCGCGAAGGCTACTGCCGGCGAAACGGGCGTGAACATCTACACGGTGCCCGAGCTGGAACTCGTGAGGACCATCTCCTGGGATAAGGAGGCCGAACAACTCGGAGGGTTCGGGATGGGGTACCCGGAAGTGGCGATTCTCCGAAAGGCAGCCGCAGATGGATGCTGCCAGAGCCTGCGCCTTGTCGATGCGACTTCGGGGACAGAACGCACAGTCACGCTTCCGGCCCTGCAGTTCACTCCGAACTTCTATTTCGACGCCACCGGCCGGCACGTTGCCGACCTGGTGGCCGGTCCGGATGCGGGGAAGATCGCGCTGCTGGACTCCAGGACTTTCGCGCTCCTCGCCATGATCAGGCCCACGGGTGATTCGCTCCGTTGGTACGACGTGTCCCAGGACGGGAGCGTCCTGCTCACGGGGTACAGCTTCGGGAATCTCCGGGCCTGGGATCCGGCAACGGGTGCGCTGCTCGGCACGGGGAGAGTGGACAGCTTCAGCGCTGGCTCCTTCGCCCTCAATCCCGGCGGCACGCTGGCGGTGACCGCGCTGGCCGCTAGTAAGCAGACGGTCATGTCGGTGCCCGGGCTCACACCGGTTGGCCCATCCTTCTTTGTTGGGTCGATAGGCGGCGCATTCACCGCCTTCGGTGCGAATGACGAGAGTTTTTTCAGCTTCGCGAGCGCCCGGAACGAAGTCGACCACTGGGCCCTGGATGGCCACGGCCTCGTGAACTCCCACACCCTCGCGACCGGCCCTGGTCGCGCCGTCTTCGCTCCCGACGGCTCTTGGTTCGTGAAGCAAGCAGCGGATGGCACGTGGGCCCGATGGTCTCTCCCCGGGCTTGCGTTGCTCAACCGGTCGGCCGCCAACGCCGGCGCGACCGCAAACAATCGTTTCAGCGTGACGGCCGTGAGCCCCATCGTGAGTTCGGATGGCAAGTACATCGCGACGGCGAACACTGATTGCCCGCGCGGCAACCAAGCCGGGTGTTCGGGCAAGTTGGTCCTCTGGAACGCGGAAACCGGGATGCCCGTCGGCCAGCCGATCGCCGTAGCCAATGCCGCAGGGGCTGGTCCGGGAGTGGTGATGGCGTTCCATCCCGGGCTGCCGCTGCTCGCGCTCGGTGGGCCGGCAGTCGCTCGGGTCGAGTCGCGACCGGGAGTCGCCGGTGTCCCGCAGGTCACCATAGCGATTTGGAGCTTTGAGGGAGGCCATCTCGCCCGTCAGACCGCGTTCGCGGCGCCCACAGGGAACCAGATGTTCGGCGACATGGCG
>CALMIW010000796.1 GCA_937864275.1 uncultured Dehalococcoidia bacterium | reverse complement strand
CGCCCATGGCTCTTCGGGAGAGGCGAGGACGGCGGCGAAGTCCCGCGATTGCAGGGCCTGGAGCACCGCCGGCGAGCGGCGGGCGTCGCGAGCGAGTTGCTGGACTTCGTTGCCGAGGCTGCGGGTATCGGAGCCGGAACCGTGGAGGAGCGTGGCCGAGATGAGGTCGCCTTCGACGCCGAGCTTCGCTTCGAGGAACTGGGCTAGGCGTTCGGCTTCGGGGCCGATTTCCATGGCTGCGCGCACGGTGTCGCCAAAGGCGATCCCACGCGGTTCGAGTTGCGAGCGGAAGAACGCGAGGATCTCCGGGGCGGTCATGCCGGCGTAGGGCTGGTCGCGAAGGCTTTCGTAGACCGCGCGGACGGCGGGCAGATACCGCGTCTCCCAGTTTCGCAGGGCGACGCCGGGCGGCAACTCGGGAACAGCCGGGGGCGCCCCGACGGTGCGCGGCGAGTTGTAGACGTAGCCGTTCACCACGCGAGAATCGAGGCCGATCGGGCTGAACGCGGAGTTCAGACAGAAGAGGTCGGCCGACAGAGGCGGCAGCGCGCGCGGATTGTGGATGAGATCGAGAAACCAGAACCGGGCTGCATCGGCCTGGTCGGACAGCTGAAATGGGCGTTCGATTGTGGTCATCGCGAGGCCCCCACCGGAAGTGGCGGGGATGCTCGCACGTCTGTTAACAATCGACAAGTGCAATGCGTCACACAACGAAGCTCAAGAACTCGTCGTTGACTACATCCGCACGCGCAGGGTCGCGGCCGCTAGTCGTTCCAGTCGTGTTTCTGGATCTGGCTGCGCTCGCGGCGGACGAGCATCTGGGCGAAGTCCTCGTTGGTCTTCTCGACGAGTTCCTGCATGCCGTCGCCGCCGAGCTTCATCTTCGAGGTGCGCCAACGCTTGAGCATCGCGCGGTCCTTGTCGGAGAGGCCGGCTTCATCGGCCATGCGGTTCACGAGGACCGTGAGTGCTTCGGCAATTTCGTCGTCGTTGAATCGAACGTCCATTACTTCTTCACCGTCTCGTACCAGCCCTTGCTCTTCACGCGGCGAAGGAACTTCGCATCGAGGTGGGCATTGATGGCCTTGTTCAGGTCGTCGGTCAGTTTGGCGAGGGCGGGTGAGCCCTCGGGGCGATCACTGCGCCAGCGGCGGATGGCCTCCTTGCCCTCTTCGGAAAGGTCGGCATTGTCCACCGCCACGGCGCTGACGAGCATC
>CALMIW010000795.1 GCA_937864275.1 uncultured Dehalococcoidia bacterium | reverse complement strand
CCCGTGCTGCGGATACGAGAATATGGTCGGCGAGGGCGGCGACCATATTCTCGGGAGTAGTGCAGGACGGTACGGACATCGTGCCCCAGAGCCTACGAGATTCGTCGCGGTCGCCACAATCCGGCATGTGTTAACCGCATCACACTCTCCGTCGCCGCTCGGGCGCCTGTAAGAGTCCGGGCCGTTGCCTGTCTGAAGGGCAGAACACTATTCGGAGTACCCACCACGTGAACCACCCAACGACAGCAGCGATCCTCTCCATGCCTTCGCGGGGCGCGGCGCGACTCAAGCGCGCCGTCGTCTCCACCGCCATCGCCGCGTTCTTCGGCGCCATCATGGTCGCTGGCATCGGCGGCGCAGGGTCGGCCCACGCCGACACCTGGCTCGACGAATGGCACGACTACGACGGTAGCCACATCGAGATCTACCGGGACGACAACGGCAATCTCTACGTCTGGGGCGTCGAAGCCGACGGCGAGAACTGGGTCTTCACCTTCGAAGGCAACCCGAATCCAGAAGACCCGGACGGCGACACCCCGATGACGCCCGAGACCATCAAAGAGCTCATCAAGAAGGTCGCCGGCGAAATGTCCGAGCCAGAAGTGGCCTTCTGGGACAACTTCCTCGGCACCTACCTCACAGGCAAAGGCGAGGGTCTCATCCCTGTCTACAACCCCTTCGACATCGCTAACACGTACGACGACGGGACCGGCGGCGGCGGGAGCGGCATCGATGGCACCGGCGGCGACGTCCTCGAACAGCTCAGGAACAGTGGCGGCGGCATGCCCACCAACGACGACGAGGAGCGCGACGACTTCGGCACCGAAACGCCCAAGGACGGCATGTACGACGACGTCATGGTCGGCCCCCCGGAACTCATCAACCCGAACCCGACGCTCTCGGGCGAGCGGACGGCGGACGCCGTCGCGCCCTGAGCGAAGCCGGGAAACAGGCGGCGGCCCCTCGCGTCATCGCGAGGGGCCACCTGGTTATCGGGCGATCTCCCCGAGAATCTCCAGCGCCTTCACCGGATGTGATTCGAAGTCGCGCGCTTCGACGTAGACGCCGCGGACGATGTGGTCCTTGTCGATGACCACGGTCGTCCGGTTCATGATGCCGGCCGCCTCGTTGAAGACGCCGTAGGCCTTCCCGGCCTCGTTCCTGGGGAAGTCGCTGAGCAGTGGAAACTCCAGCCCGAGCTTGTCCTCGAACTCCCCTGCTGCTGCGAATGAGTCAACTGAAATGCCCAGGACCTGGGCATTGGCCTCCGCGAACCGGTCTGTGTGAGTCCGGAAGGCCGTCATCTCGCTCGTTCAGCCACCGGTGAACGCCAGCGGATAAAAGGCCAGGACCAGGTGCTTTCCGGGGAACGAGTCGAGCGTGACCTCCTCGCGACGCTTGTTGCGCAGCGAAAAGGCCGGGGCGGGCTTGCCAACTTCGATGATCATGCCGAAAAACCTAGCAGCTTGGCCGGCATCAGCCTATCCGCTGCCCGCGCTCTCTCAAGCGGCCCAGGACACCGATGGCTCCTTCGAGCTCCGGGTCGTCGTCGCCCGGAGTGCTTCCCTGGCCCTCGTAGAGCAGGAAGTCGAGGTCGCCGGCGGTGTAGCCGTGGCGTTTCAGGACTGCCAGCGCCTCGTCCACGGCTCGGGTATCGGCGTCGGACCAGGCAGGATCAGGTTCGGTCACGGGAATGGCTCCTCGTTTCTGCTGCCCAGAGCATGCCGGGCTGTACCGCGTCGGAGAAGGTCCGCAAGGGCACGAACGCCGGTCTTCGGGACAGCCAACTTGCTGACGGCGGTCCGGGTGGGCCCTATGATTCCACCGTCCTGCCGGCCAGGCGGTACCGCGCCGCATCGCGGCTGAGTGGAGGGCACTGTGCAGATCGCATTCCTGGTCATCTTCGGGGTGGGTCTCGCCCTCCTCTCCCTGGCATTCATCGTCGGGGAACTCTTCGACTTCGGCGACAGCGGAGACCTCGGCGACTCGCCGACGCCGTTCAGTTCCCGCGTCGTCTTCGTCTTCGCCACGGCGTTCGGCGGTTTCGGTTTCGTCGGCATGGCACTCGACTGGCCGACGTGGGCGTCTGTCACCTTCGCCGTCGTCGGGGGGCTGGCCGTGGCTGGAGGCACATTCTTTCTGATTGTCCTCCCGATGGCCCGCCAGCAGGGTTCGACCGACGTCCATGAGGCCGATTTCGCCGGCCTCGAAGGCCAGGTCACCTCGGAAATCCCGGAAGGGGGGCTCGGTCGCGTGACCGTCATCGCCCCGACCAGTAAGGCCCGCGTCGCGCTCCCCGCGCGCTCTGTCGATGGCCGGCGCGTTCCGCTTGGAGCAACCGTCCGCATCGAGGTCCCGGGGCCCGGCCCGGCGACCGTCACCTGGATCAGATCCGCACCCGAAGGACAGTAAGGAGCACCCTTGAACACTGCCATCCCATTTGTCGTCGGAGGCATCGTCCTCGCTGTCATCCTGGTTGCAGCGCTCTATGCGCGTTTCTACATCAAGGTGCCCCCGGACCAGGTCGCCGTGTTCACTGGCCGGGGCGGCTTCCGGCTGGTCCGGGGCGGTGCGAGCTTCCGCGTCCCCGTCATCGAACGCGTCGACTACATGTCCCTCGCGCCCTTCGAGACCAGCCTTCCCATCAAGGGCGCGTACTCGAAAGAGGGCGTCCAGGTGAACGTCGACGCCGTCGCTCTCGTCCGTTTCGATTCCGAAGACGCCGCGATTCGGACCGCCGCCGAGCGCTTCCTCAACGCGGACCGCGATCAACTCCACGCCACTGTCCAGGAGATCCTCTCCGGCCACCTCCGAAGCATCTGCGCGAAGATGACGATCGAGGAGATCAACAGTTCCCGCGAGGCGCTGGTCACGGCGGTGACCAACGAAGCGGGTTCCGACTTTGCCGGCATCGGCATGAACCTCGACGTGCTCACCATCCAGCACATCAGCGACGACCAGGGGTACCTCGAGAACCTCGGCCGCAAGCGCGTGGCGGAAGTGAAGCGCGACGCGGAGATCGGCGAAGCCGAAGCCGCCCGCGATGCCATGATGCGCAGCGCCGAAGCCAAGCGCGAAGGCCAGACCGCCCAGGCCATCGCCGACGCCGCCATCGCCGAGGCCCAGCGCGATCGCGACCTCCGCATCGCCAAGGCCCAGGCCGAAGTGGAAGCCGAGCGCGCTCGCGCACAACAGGCCGGCCCACTCGCGGACGCGGAGTCCCGCAAAGAGGTCATCCGCGCCGAAGTGGCCGTCGAAGAAGAGCGCACGCGTTCGAATATCGCCGTCGAACAGCAGGAAGTGCTCCGCCAGCAACAGGCACTGGAAGCCAGCATCATCAAGCCGGCAGAGGCTGAGCGGCAGGCCGCCGTCCTCCGCGCCGAAGGCGAACGCCTCGCCATGGTCGAACGCGCCGAGGGCCAGGCCCAGGCACGCGCTCTCGCCGGCGAAGGCGAAATGAAGCAGCGCATTTCGATCGCGGAAGCGCAGCAGAAGGAAATCGAATCCAAGGGCGAAGGCGAGGCTCGCGCCCGTACGTTGAATGCCGAGGCGCACCGTGCGGAACTCGAAGCCGAAGGCGCCGGCCAAAAGGCCATCCTCCTCGGCGAAGCCGAAGGCAAGCGCCAGCTGGCCGAATCCCTCAACGCCTACAACCAGGCCGCGCTGCAACTCTCTGTATATCCGGAGCTCATCGACAAGCTCCCGGAGATCGCCAGCTCTCTCGCTGCGCCATTCGCTTCGGTGGATCGGATCGTGATGATCGATGGTGGCGGCGGCAACGGCAGCGGCCCGCTCGGCAAATACGGCAGCGCGGTGCCGATGCTCCTTGCCCAGGCGATTGAGACGCTGCGCGCCGTCGGGCTCGACCTCCCCGCGATCCTCACGCCGGAGAAGACGGCCGGCACAGGCGACGGCGCCGCCCCGGCGGCTCTTGACCGCCTCGCGGAAGAAGTCGAGGCCTCCAGCGCGTCCCCGCTCGACCAGCCATCCGAACGGTCCGAAGCCTCCGGCCTGTGAGCGCGGCCCGCGCGCTCCTCGTTTCCTGCGGCGAACCGGCAATGTCCGGTGCGCTCGATGCGTACCAGTCTGTGCGTCTCCCCGGCTGGTCCGTCGAACGCGTGCTGGTGCCGGGCGGCTGCTGGTGGCTCGCCGAAGTAGCTTCCGCCGGGAGGCTCAAGAAGCTCATCGCCAGCCGGGGCTCCGCTTTCGAGGCGGTCTCGGAGATGCTCTCCGGCGGGAACGTCTCCCTCATCACCCTGGGCGGGCACCAGGACTGTCGGGGGTACCGCGAGCGGGTCCCCGGAGATTCGCCGGGAG
>CALMIW010000794.1 GCA_937864275.1 uncultured Dehalococcoidia bacterium | reverse complement strand
GATCCGGAGCGTGTGGTAGGCGTCGGGAGGGGAGTCCTTCTTGATTGCGTCGCCGAGTTTGCGGACGCGCTTGTACCGCCGTTCAACCATGTCGGGAGCGACGGACAGGACTGGTACGCGGCCCGGCGCGAACGACTTGGGCGGGCCTTCCCGCAGTGCGCGCGCGAAGCTCTCGCAGATCCGTTCGTAGCGGCGTGAATCGGGGACGGCCAGCATCCGCTTCCGGGCAGCCTGGCGGCGCTGTTGCAGCACGTCCTCGACAGCCTGGAGGGCGGCGGCGCGTTCCGGCGGGAAGTTCCCGCGCCATTCGTGCATCCGCTCCAGCTGGACGTCCAGGTCCCGCACCTCGCCGAGGGCGGCGGCTGCCCAGCCGAGTTGATCGCGGTAGCGGAGGATGCGGAGCGAGAGTACGGGCCGGAATGCGGCCATCGCTGCCCGCAATCGGCGAATCGCCACGCGCATGTTGTGCAGTGCCTCGATGTCCTCGCCGAGTCGCGTGCCCGGTTCGTTCGCGCGAAACGCGCCGAACTGTTTCCGCAGGACCGCGTAGGCCACTTCGCCCGCGGTCAGTTCCGGCGCGACCGTCGTCGGCCCGAGGTCGGCGGTCAGTGCCGGCACCACCTGGCCGGTCGCGATCAGGGCGGATTCAAACTTCGATGGCCCCGCCGTGGTCAGTCGGTTCGCATCGACCATCTGCGAAACGAACGGCCGCGCCCGCCCGACTGCGTGCTGTTCGACCTCGACCTCCACCCGGGAGAGGCGGATGGGCCGGTCTTCGCCCACGGGAATGGCGGTTTCATCGACGGCGACTTCGGCGAGCAACCCGTGTTCGTCGCTGAGATGGAAAATCTCGCGCTGCGTCTGCAGCCGGAAGAGCGGTTCAACGGGGTGCCGGCCGGCGACTGCACGGATGATCGCGCCGCAACTCCCAGGCGCCGCGGCGGGCAGGATCTCGGCGCTGCTGAGCGGTTCCGTGATTTCCCGGCGCGAGCGCATGCCTCCTTCCGGTTCGGCCATGGACTTCAGCGTCAGTTCGGCGGCATCGCCCTTGCGCCGCACCCGGCAGGTGTAACCCGCGCGGTGCAGATGCCATCCCGGCGTGTCGAAGTAGGTGTCGTCGAGTTCCTTCAGGCCGGCGCGTTCGAGGGTGAACCCGGCGGGCAGCGCTTCGTTAAGCCAGCGCACGACCGGACGGGTATCGAGCGCGGCGTATTGCCATTCGACTTCGATCTGGTCGGTTGCCACGGGCACATAATAGGCGAACGGGCAGGATGAGGTACTTCGCGATCTAGACCAGTGCCGCCAGCCTGGACGGCGCCACCGTGCGGAACGCCTCGCGGACCACGTCCTGAACCTGCTCCCAGTTCACGTCCTCCAGGTCCAGCCGGACACCGACCCAGCCGCGGTGGCCGACATACGGGGGACGGAAGAATACCGTGGGTTCGGCGGTAATCATCGCGTCCTGGGCGCCGAAGGGCGCCGCGCACCAGAACCCGAACTCGCCGCCGTGGTGCCGGTTCGAGAACGTGACGAACGACTTCTTGTCGCGGATGAACCACGTGGGCTCGCCGTGGCTCAGCCGTTCGGTTGTTTCCGGGAGCGCCAGGCAAATGGCGCGAAGGTGTTCCAGGCGAGCGAGTTCGTCCACGCGGCCAGTCTACGCTGCGTCGCTGCTGCTGCGGCGCTCTGCCGCTCATCCTGTATCGTTCGCAGCCACATGAAGCGGGGTTTGCTGTTCACCCTTTCGGCCTGGCTCGTGGGCGCCACCATGATCCGCGCGACGCTGCTGATGCCGCACCAGTGCCCGGCTGTCGACCCCGAGGCCGCCCTGGCCGCGGCGCGCGAGTCCGCCTCCTGGATCGAGCGCGCCCAGTTCGAGGACGGGACCTACGTCTACGAGTACAACCGCGACCTGGGCTACGAGCCGGGAGGCTACAACGTCGTCCGCCACGCCGGAGTGACGATGTCGCTCTACCAGCTGGCCGCGGGCGGCGACGGTTCGGCGCTCCCGGCCGCCGACCGCGGCATGGAGTTCATGATCGACCACCTCTATTCACACCCGGATGGCTGGGCGGCGTTCCAGAACCCGGACGACGGTGGAATCCAGCTTGGCGCGAGTGCGCTCATGCTCGCGGGATTGATGCAACGCCGCATCGCGACCGGCGACACCGAGTTCGACGATCTCTCGCGACGGGTGGCCCGCGGCCTGGTCGCGCTCCAGCTCGAAGATGGAGCCTTTCTGAACCGCTGGGACACGCGCACCAACGCCCCGGTTCCGGACCAGCGCTCGAAGTACGCCACCGGCGAAGCCTTCTGGTCGCTGACGTTGATGCACCGCTTCTTCCCCACCGAGGGCTGGGATGCTTATGCGTACAAGACCGCGGACTATCTCGCGCTCGAACGGGACGACTACGAGAAGCAGAAGTTCCCGCCCTGGGCCGACCAGTGGGCCGCATACGGACTTGGCGAGATGGCAACCTGGCCGCTCGAAGAGCACCACATCACCTATGCCCGCAGCCTTGCCGAGCGGTTCGGGTTCCTCATCCGGGTGGAATCCCAGCGGCGCGACAACTGGTTCTCGAAAGCGCTCCACGGCCGCCAGGCGCGAGCCGCCGGCATGGGCACGTGGGTGGAGGGGCTCACCTCGCTCCACCGCCTCGCGTCGACCGACCCGCGCATGGCCGATATGGAGGAGAAGCTCGCCGAACGCATTGAATGCGGGGCGGGGATGCTCGCCGACAGGCAGGTTTCGCCTGGCGAAGCAGCGACTGCCGAGAACCGGGACCGCAACCGCGGCGCCTGGTTCACCAACGACATAACACGAATGGACGACCAGCAGCACGCGCTATCCGGCCTGCTGTACGCCGCCCCCATCATCGCCATCCGGGAGTCACCGTGACCGATTTCCTCCAGTTGCTCGTCTTCATGTTCGCCGCGGTGAACCCGTTAGCGGCGGCGGCGGCACCGAAACCCGCCGGACGCAGATCGGAAGAGCACACGTCTGAACTCCAGTCACGTGGCCTTATCTCGTA
>CALMIW010000793.1 GCA_937864275.1 uncultured Dehalococcoidia bacterium | reverse complement strand
TTGACCTGCTCGTCGACTGCCGCAACGCCATCGGCCCCGGCGACGAGGTGCGCATCGCGACCCTCGAAGCATCGGGTCGGGTCAATGCCACGAAGAAGGCCTACCCCCAGCAGACCCAGTGCAGCTCAGACATCCTTCCAGCAGCACCTCACGACACCACACTTCAGATGTCACCAAAAGATGCACCAGTCCCAACTCATCATGACCACACCAGACGCAATCGCCGCCTGACTAACCCCTGTCACCAAAACACACGGCAGTCCCGCGCCTGATGCTGACCCGCCAACGCGAGACTGTCGAAAAGCAACTTGCGGCCGCCTCCTCTACACGCACGGAAGCTAAGTGGAGATGGGTCGCCGAGTACCACAACCGGTTCGTGCAGCACTGGATTCCCGAGAACCCGAGCCTGCTGCTCGAGGCTGGCAAGAAGCGCTCGATCTCGCTGCTCTGAGCCGGCCGACCACCCCGAGACGATCTCAGCTCTCCGGAAGTTCCCACACCTCGTCGTAAGGCCCAGCGTTGCCGCGGGGGTGGAACAGGTGGATGCCCCCGAGGGCGTTGAGCCGCCAGCCGAGCGCCACCGCGAAGCCGATGGGCGCCGCGATGAACACGTCGATCGCGCCGACGCCGGGCAGCGCCCGTAACGCTCGGATCGCTTCCGCTGCTTGCTCTGCCCAGGCGTTCACGCTGCCAGCGTCAACGGAGAGCTGGCCGGGTCCATCGGTTGGGGCCAGGTGGATCCGGCGGCGGTAGGCAGTGCCCGTGCTGCCCACGTAGTCGTTCACCAATGGTCTTACATCCCGGGTGAGGCTGATCTCGATTGATGCTCGGCTGCCGCCAGCGGGGCCGTTCGTGACGACCTGGACGAGCTGTCTGTCCTCGGGAAGTGGCGGAGCGACGTTGACCGGCCACCATTCACCATCCACCTCGACTCGCGGGAAGAGCCCGGTCACGCGTCGGAGCGCATGGCCGATCGCGATGCCGAGATGGAGATGACACTTGAGATAGAAGTCGATGGTCCCCGGGCCGAACTCAGCGATCAGTTGCTGAGCTGAGGCGTGCAGGGCGGCCTGAAGATCGGTGACGGTGTCGAGGTCGGGCAGGGTCCCATCGGCTGGGTACTCGGTGATCCAGTCGAGGTTCAGGTCCGCAATGTCTCGACCTCCTGCCGCGTCGGACCGAGTGACGCAGCGGACGGTCGGCCGTCCGTCCGCGGAGGTCTGTACCCTCTGGCGGAGATGGGCACGTACTTCCCGGACAGCGACCTCGTTGAGGTGCTCGTCGAGCGGCGTGGCGTCGTCAAAGCGGTAACCGTTGTGGCTTCCGATTTCCTGTCCGGTCGATGCGCGGACGGCATCTACCCCGGTGTTGATGTCGACGTCAACGAAGAGTGGGACGACTCGCATTCCGTGGGCGGCGTGGTGCTGGAAGACGAGGGGCAGCTCGTTCTTGCATACGAACTCGGAATCGAGGGTGTTCCCTCCAAGCCACACCATGGCGGTGTCGCAACGCTCGAGCTCCCGTTCGATTGTGTCCTCGGTGTGGGCCCCTTGCTCGAGGGAATCTTGATCTCGCCAAGTCCGGAGGCCGTGACGGCGAAGGGCCTGTACGAGGAGCCGGACTCGCTCGCCGTCTTTCGAGTAGCTGATGAAGATCGTCATGCGGTGCTCTCGCTTGGGATCGGGCCCACCTCGATGAGGGGAGCGGGCAGCAGACGGCCCCTGACCGACAGGTGTGCATCGATCACGATCTGGTCGGTGCCGGTCGGGCGGAGCACGAGCAGCACTGGGTGGCCTGTGTCTGGGTGTGCCGCGAGCTCCGCCATGGTTGCCTGGTCGGTCGGGCTCGCTGGCTGATCGTTCGGGTGGCTGTGCCACTCCCCGAGGTAGCCGACGCGTGCGTCGCGGGTGCGAGCATCGTCGACGGCGGGAGGCG
>CALMIW010000792.1 GCA_937864275.1 uncultured Dehalococcoidia bacterium | reverse complement strand
TGGACGAGGCGATCGCCCTGCCGAGCGACAAGGCGGCACGGCTCGCCGTCCGCACGCAGCAGGTCATCCTCCATGAGAGCGGCGTCATCAACACGGTCGATCCCCTCGGCGGCAGCTACTTCGTGGAAAAGTTGACCACCGACATGGAGAACGACGTACTGAGGATTTTCAGCGAGGTGGAGGCTCTCGGTGGCGTGTTGCCGGCCATCGAACGCGGCTACTTCCAGCGCGAAACGATGGAGTCGTCGGCTCGATTCCAGCGCGAAGTCGAGACACGCGACCGGATCGTCGTCGGCGTGAACGAGTACGTCTCGGAAGAGAAGCCGGACATCCCGATCCTGAAGTTCGATCCGGAAGGCGAGAAGCGGCACCTGGCACGGCTGAAGCAGCACAAGGCGAACCGCGACGCGGCGAAGCACGCCGCCGCGCTCGCAGCCCTCGAACAGGCCAGCCGCGACCCGAAGGCGAACACCATGCCCTACATCATCGACGCGGTGAACTCCGGCGCCACCGTGGGCGAAGTCTGCAACATCTGGCGCAAGGTCTACGGCGAGTACAAGGAACAGGTCTTCGTCTAACCGGCCAGACTCGCAGGTGCTCCGGTCTGGCCAGGCGCAAGTTCTCCCACCTTGAGACGACAGAGCACCGCTTTGGGCGTCAACTGAAAGCCGAGATTCCCAGCAGGCTCCGCGCGATCAAAAGGCTCTGAATCTGCGAAGTACCCTCGTAGAGGCTGAGTCCTATCGCATCCCGGAGAAGGGGAGCGATTCTCGTTTCGTCCACGAATCCAACCCCGCCATGGAGCGAGATCGCCCTGCGAGCATTCTCCACGGCTGCCTCGGTTGCGAACTGCTTGGCCATCGCGACGTCCGCAGCGGCTGATTGCCCCCGGTCCACGGTGGCGGCTGCGTGGTGGACGAGGAGCCGGCTCGCGAGGGTCCCCGTAGCCATTTCAGCGACCAGGCTCTGAATGAGCTGAGGCCCGCCAATGGGCTTACCCCACTGCTCTCGGGACCTCGCGTATGTCACT
>CALMIW010000791.1 GCA_937864275.1 uncultured Dehalococcoidia bacterium | reverse complement strand
GCCGGGGTGGGACCTCGAACGTCGGGAAATGCTGCGCGCCTGCGGCCCGGGGTGGCGGCGCCCGCCCCCCCGCCTCTGGACCGAGATCAAGGTACGCTAGTGTCCTGAGTCTTTAATTCGTTGAACGTTCTTCATCCCGGGATGTCCATGGACATAATGGACGCCGAGGAGAGAAGAATGAGTCGTGGGCCCAAGCTCAAGGAAGTATCGCTGACGGTGGAAGAGAGCAACCAACTGGTTGAGTGGACTCGCCGCGGCAGCACCGCGCAAGCCTTGGCCCTGCGTGCTCGCATCGTACTTGCCGCCGCTCAGGGCTTGGCCAGCGCGGAGGTGGCGCGCCGCACGCGGGTAACGCGACAGACGGTGTGCAAGTGGCGCGGTCGCTTCATCGAACGCCGGCTCGATGGGCTGCTCGACGAGCCGCGACCGGGAGCGCCGCGCAAGATCGGCGATGCGAAGGTCGAAGCGCTGATTGCCAAGACGCTGCATGAGAAGCCGCGCAATGCCACGCAGTGGGATTCGCGATCGATGGCCAAGGCGATGGGAATGTCGCAGAGTTCAGTGTCGCGCATCTGGCGCGCCTTCGGGCTTCAGCCGCATCGGCAAGAGACCTTCAAGCTCTCCACCGATCCGTTGTTCATCGACAAGGTGCGCGATGTCGTGGGCCTGTACCTGAATCCGCCGACCAAGGCCATGGTGTTGTGCGTCGATGAGAAGAGTCAGATTCAGGCGCTCGACCGCACCCAGCCGATCCTGCCGATGATGCCGGGGCTGCCCGAGCGTAGGACGCACGATTACATGCGCCACGGCACGACGACGTTGTTTGCGGCCTTGGATATCGCCACCGGCAAAGTCATCGGAGAGCTTCATCGTCGCCATCGCGCCAAGGAGTTCCTGCAGTTCCTGCGAACCGTCGACGACAACGTACCGAGCAAGCTCGACGTGCATCTGGTGATGGACAACTACGGCACGCACAAGACTCCGGCCGTACGGCGCTGGTTCGCACGCCATCCTCGCTTCCATGTGCACTACACGCCGACTTCCGCTTCCTGGCTCAACCAGGTCGAACGCTGGTTTGCCGACCTCACTACCCGCCAGATCCGTCGCGCCACTCATCGCAGCACCCTCGAGCTTGAGAAAGCCATCCGCGAGTACCTCAAGTCCCATAACGAGGACTCCAAGCCGTTCGTGTGGACCAAGTCCGCGGACGACATTCTCTCCAGTCTCGCCAGATTCTGCGCACGAACTTCTAACTCAGGACACTAGGACGCCGCCGACAGGACCGTCACTGCCGTGGAGGTCGCAGACGGCCTCGCGGACATCCGCAGGCTGACCGGCTTCGACAGCGTCGATTCGGACGACATCGACGCGAACGGCGACCGCCTCTTCTTCGACGAGAAGTGCTTCATTCGCCAGCAAGAGGGCGCGGGGCGCATCCGGCTCGACACGCTCGCGTCCGTGGCGGGCCGGGTCGTCCCTTCCGGAGGGGGGAGGGGGCCTCCCGGGCCGGCCCCGGGACCGGGGTGCGTGGTAGAATTCGCCTTCCTGGAGAGATGACCGAGTGGCCGAAGGTGGCGCCCTGCTAAGGCGTTATGTGGGCTTAAACCTGCATCGAGGGTTCGAATCCCTCTCTCTCCGCCAGTATCCTGATTTCCAAAAGTCTCTGGGCCTTTGGAAGTCGCACAGAACCCCGCGCCACGCGGGGTTTTTTGCGTCTACCTCCTGACTTCCCCTTTCCGTTGGTTCCCCGAAACCCGGTCTCTAGCCCGACTTTTCTCAAGACCTCGTGACTTGTTGGGGGTGGTGCGGAAGTACAGCAGTTCGCTGAGGTCGGCCTTTCACCGTCACCTTCAAAATGACAAAGGGCAGGGCAAAAGCAACCATTAATTCAGTGCGTTGAGTTAATGTTCCTAATTAGTCAGGAGGTTGGGGCGTGCGCGTGCGAATTCGAACACCGGAAGATTGATGTCAGCCAACCCAAATATTCCGCGTCGCGTCAAACATGCGAACTATTCGGGCGACCGACTTGAACGATTCAGACGACCGCGTACGACTCGAAAAGGCGGCAAT
>CALMIW010000790.1 GCA_937864275.1 uncultured Dehalococcoidia bacterium | reverse complement strand
GCATCGTCGTGGCGGGGAACGCCTCCGGGCTGCCGGTCACGGGAAACCGGTTCGTCTCAAACACCTTTCAGACCATCACGGACATGGCCATCGACCTGGGCGCGGACGGACTGCGGAACCCCAACGACCCCGGAGATGTCGACAGCGGGCCCAACATGCTCATGAATCACCCGGTTATCACGCGGGCCACCCAATCCCGGGTGACGGGGATCGCGTGCGGCGGCTGCAATGTGCAGGTCTATCTCGCCGCGCATGAACCCGGCGGGATGCGGGACTACGGGACCACGCCGCTGGCCGGGGCGGAGGTGACGGCGGACGCCGCGGGCCAGTTCGTGGTCGAGAACCCGGCCGCCGGAGCCGGGAACTGGATCCTGGCGATTGCCACGGACGACGACGGGAACACGAGCGAGTTTGGCCCTTCCGCGCGGGTCGGGTCGGGCGCGGTGCTCTGCGGGAACGTGCAACTGCTGACCGGATGGAACCACGTCGCCTACTTCGGCGGCGAACCGGTTGCCCTCTCCTCGTCGTTTGCTCCGGACCCTACCGGCGCTATAACCGCCATCTACCGGACCGTCGACGGAACTGGGGACTGGGAACGCTGGTTCGGCACAACCGCGATTGGCCGTTCGTTGGAGATCGTCGAGCCGGGAGAGTCGTACTGGATGTACGCGTTAGCGCCGGTGACCCTGCCCGGCGGCTTTTCCATCTCGTTCCCCGTGCCGGTGCAACTGCAAGCCGGCGTAAACGACCTGGTCTATCTCGGGGCGCCGGCCCACGTCCTCGATGCCTTCGCGAGCCTCGGGACGCTCTTCCACGGGCTGTACCGGTACGATGCGGCGGCAGCTTCCTGGCTGCGGTTCGGGGATCCGTCGGTGCCCGCCTGGGCGCAGGACTTCACGACGCTCGAGGCGTGCACCGCCTACCAGGTCGAGCTGGCAGCGCCTGCCGCGCTGATTCCGCTGCAACCTTAGCTGTTCGCTATACTCGCCGTTCGCGCTGCCGCGCCGGGAGTCGCCCCATGGCCGTAGAAATCCGGGCCCTTCGAGACGCCGAAGAACTGAAGCAGTACCAGAAGAACGTGAACTACGTTTTCGCTACGGCGCCATCGCCAGAGGACGATCTCACAACGCCGGCCGCCGACTGGACGACCTGCGCGCTCGTGGATGGGGCGCTGGCCACGACGCTGGCGACCCTCCCCTTCACCGTCCGCCTCAACGGCGCCGCCGTGAAGATGGGGGGCGTGACGGCGGTCGGGACGCTCCCGGCGTTCCGGCGGCAGGGACTGCTTCGCCGGGTGATGACGCAGGCGCTGGCCACGATGCGCGAACGCGACCAGTCGATGGCCATCCTGTGGGCGAGCATGGGGGCGATCTACCAGCGCTTCGGCTACGGACTTGCGACGGCGTTCACGACCTATTCGGTGGACCCGCGGTTCGCCCGCTTTCAATCCGGCAGTCCGGCTCCCGGCTCGATCACCCTGATGGAAAAGGAAGACGCCTTCCCGCTCATCAAGCAGAACTACATCCAGTGGGTGCAGGACCGGAACCTGGCGATCCACCGTTCGACGGTCCTCTGGCAGGCGAACACGCTGCGCGCCAGCGTGAAGGAGCATCCCGTGTACTGCGCCGTCTACCGCGACTGCGACGGCGAAGTCACCGGGCACACTATCTACCAGACGAATGAGGGCGGTTTCAGCGACCCGGGCCCGGACCAGGTGATGAAAGTCACGGACTTCATCGCCCGGGACATGGAGGCCTACCGCGGGCTCTGGGACTACCTCATGGCTCATGACCTCGTCCGTCGCATCGACTTCACCGGCATGGCGGAGGACGACCCCGCGCCGGAGCTCCTCCTCGAACCTCGCGTCCTCCAGCGAAGAACTTCAGACGGTATCTGGATGCGCGTCGTGGATGTTGAGAAGGCGCTTGCACAACGGCCTTACAGCACCCGTGGCGAGCTGACGGTCGGCATACGGGAAGACGACCTCTGCCCCTGGAACGCGGGGACGTACCTACTCGAAACCGACGGCCCCACAACCTCGGTCAGGCGTACGGACCGGGCGGCCGACATCACGACGTCGCCGAATGTGCTCGCCTCGCTCATCTCCGGATATCGCCCGGCCAGCCACTTCGCCCGTGCCGGGCGCCTCGAGGCTCGCGACAGCGTGGTGCTGAAGGCGGCCGACGCCATCTTCCGGAGCGAACACGCGCCGTACTGCCCGAACGGGTTCTAACGCCCAG
>CALMIW010000789.1 GCA_937864275.1 uncultured Dehalococcoidia bacterium | reverse complement strand
GGGGCGCCGCGGGGGCGGGGCGGGTCGAGGCCGATCGCGTCCGGGCGTACGTCGAGCTCGGGGAGGACGTCTTCGACCTTGCCGACGAGCATCTCGACGTTGGGGGCCTGGGCGAGGTTGCGCTCGCTATCCTTCGCGGCGCTGTTCGACTCCTCGATGGCGAGCACCCTGGTAAAGCGCTCGGCGAAGATGACGGCGAAGGTGCCGACGCCGGCGAAGCCATCGATGAGGAGTTCGCCGCGTTCGGGGAGGGCTTCGCCGACGAGCCGGACCATCTGTTCGGCCTGGGCGTGGTTCACCTGGAAGAAGGCGGAGGCGCTGACATCGAAGCGGCGGCCGGCGAGCTCTTCGACGTAGGCCTTCTGGCCGGTTTCGAAGGAGAGGCCGGGGATGGCGGGGTTGATGAGGCTGGTGCCGGTCTCGGCGGAGTGGCGCACCTGGATTTGATGGAGGCCGGCGCCGTGACCCTGGAGCTTCGGGAGGAGCTCGCTGACCCAGGGGTCGGCGATGGGGCAGGTTTCGACCTTGAGGAGGCCGTAGCCCTTGCGGCCGATGTAGCCGACATCGCCGTATTTCTTGCCGGTGGAGAAGCGCAGGTGGTTGCGGTAGCCCCACGGGTGGGCGGCGCCGACGATGGGGCGGACGACGGAATCATCGAGCTTGCCGATGCGGCGGAGCTGTTCGCGGACGACGGCTTCCTTGGCGGCGAGCTGGGCGGGGTAGCTCATGTGCTGGAGCTGGCAGCCGCCGCATTCGCCGAAGAGGGCGCAGGGCGGTTCGACGCGGTCCGGGGAGGCTTCGATGACGCGGGCGGTGACGGCCTGGATGTAGTCCGGGTATTCGCGTTCGACCTGGGCCTCGACGAGTTCGCCGGGGGCGGCGAAGGCGACGAAGACGACGCGGCCATCGGGGCCGTGGGCGAGCCCGGCGCCCCCGAAGACGAGCGATTCGACGCGGACGGTGATGAAGGTTGGTTCAGTGGGTTCTTTGTAGCGCTGGCCGCGTCGTGACATGGGATCGAGATTAGGGGGTGGCGTTGGTGCGGGCGAGTTCGGTCAGGACGGCGGGATGATGATCTCGCATTTGACGGCCGGACCCCGAGCTATTCGCTCATCCAGGGTGACGAAGGCCGTCCCTGTGGCCTCGGCCACGGCGATGTATGCCGCATCGGTGAATGTGAAGCTGCCACGAAGTTCCCAGGCACGAGGAAGCACGAACTCGAAGTCGAATTCCCTGATGGGCATCGAGAGCACGTTCGTGAGCAGGAGCCGGGCACCATGGTCAGTGAGCGCACCTTGCGACAGTGCCCTCCTGATCACGTTGCTGAGTTCGTACCGGAAGAGGGTTGGAACCACGAGGTCGTGGCCGGCCAAGAGTCCAGCGAGCCGCTCGGCGCGGGGCGTATTTTCCGCCAGCACTTCGTACGCGGCCGACGAGTCAAGGGTAAGGGTCACCGCGCTCCTCGTTGACCGCGCGGAGTATCTCCTCGGGACCGAGCTTTGTTCCATGCTGTCGAGCTGTTTCCCGTGCTTCCCGCAGCCACTCCTCCGGACTCTTCCGTTCCACTTTTTCCTGAAGGGCCTCGAGCGCGATTTGTTGCATCGAGCGTCCGGAGCGTTTCGCCTTTTCCTTGAGGGCGCCGCGAAGCTCCGGGGAAACGTTGCGGATTGTGATCGTGGTCATGCATGCATGGTAGCAGGATGCCTGCATTTTGCATGCACCGGAGGCGGCGAGTGGGGTCAATCGAGGTCGGCGACAACGAGGCGGTAGCCGAGGTCGAGCTCTTCGAGGTCAAGGAGGTGGGCGTATCGCTCGCGCCAGGCGCCGGACTGGAGGTCATCGACCAGCACTTCGAGGCCGGCGCCGACGACGTGCTGGTCGATCCGGGGAAAGGTGGAGATGCCGGCGCGAACGGCGGGGTCGAGGTAGGCCTCCGGCCGACGCCAGAAGGCGCCCATGAAGCCGTCGGTGCAGTCGTGGGGAACGGGGACGGTGCGGATATCGGAGGTGTGCAGGAGTTCGGCGAGCCGGGCGACCGGCACGGCGATCCGTTCATCGAGGTCGAGGATGGCGGGGATGTAATCGATGAGCCAGAACGTCCGGGACACGTCGAGGTCCCAGGTGAAGATGACCAGGCGCCGGGCAACGCGGCGGATTTCCGCGAGCGAGGACTCGAGGTCCGCCCAGTGGTGGATGGTGAGGGCGGCGAGGGCGGCATCGACGGACTTGCCGGGCAGGGGGATGCGTTCCGCGGTGGTGACGGCGGCGGGCGCGAGCTCGGGCGGGCGCTGGGCGATCATGACGACCGACGGCTCGACGGCGAGAAGCGTCTGGGGCGGCTCGTAGGAGCCGGTACCGGCCCCGACGTTGACGACCGACTTCGCATCGCCGAGGGCATCCCAGATGGCATCGCGGATGCGCGGGTCGGGGCGGCGCGTCTGGGAATAGGTCTGGCCGATGGTGTCGTAGGCGGCTCTCGGCGCGTCGAGGGTGGCGTTGACGCCCTGGGCGCTGAGGCCGAGGGCGCCGCCGATCTGGCGGAGGGAGAGGCCGGCGGCGACGGCTTCGCGGATGGCGTCATCGCGGAAGGCGCGGGCGCGGCGCACCTCTTCGCCGGCGGAGGCCATGACGGCGTTGGTGTGGCGGAGGCGCTGGAGGTGGTGTTCGAGGAGGGCGTCGGTGGCGCGGTCGTGACGGGAGGTGGCCATGGGGCATGGTGGCCGGGATGGGGATTACTGTCAATTTGAGGTGACAGTGATGGAGAGGAAGGGTTGGGGCCTTGAAATGCATTTATTCGCTTGCTAAGCTTCAAAAGGCGCAGTATGCCCTGCGCGCCCAGCGGTTCGTCCCCCGTTCACCAGAGGTTAGTGTTTAGATATGACAGAAGATGTCCTGACCGGCGCATCCCCTTCGAGCGACGGCGCCGTGATCGACGGCGTGCTCAGCCGACTTTCGGCGTTCGCCGACGACGAAGCATCGGAAGACGAACTCAACGAGATCGCGACGGAGGACGAGGAAGACCCCGCCCTCGACAGCGAGGAAGAAGAAGAGGAAGAGGACGCCAGCCTGGCCCTGCTGGCGGAGGAATCCGAAGGCATCGATGACCCGGTGCGCATGTACCTGCGCGAGATCGGGAAGGTGTACCTGCTGACGGCGGACGACGAGAAGCATCTCGCGCGCCAGATGGAGGAAGGCCTGCACATCGAGGCGATCGAGCAGGAGTATGTGACCAACTACGGGCACCCGCCCTCGGCAGCGCGCGTTGCCGTGCGACTGCTGGAGCAGTGGGGCGCGCTCCTGCCGGTGTATAAGGAAGCGAAGCGGTTCGTCGACGATTTCGACAAGCTGGTGCGGCCGCGCGAAGAAGGCGAACTGCCGGTGACGCGCAAGTGGCGCAACGCGGACGGGGCGAAGCTGAAGAACCTCTCGTTCAGCGAGACGATCGCGGACCCGCAGTTCCGGGGGCTGATCGACGGCGAGATGGACCCGGACCTGACGATCCACGTGATGAACAAGCTGAAGATCGAGTCGGACGACGCGCACATGCGGATCGTCCAGCTGTCGATCATCACGCACATCCTGACGTCGGACCTGGTCTCGCAGATGGGGACGGAAGCGGGCAGCGAGGACGACCTCGTGCCGCCGGTGGACGGACTGATCGAGAAGATCTCGCCGCTCGAGGAGAAGCTGCGCTACCACTTCGATACGGTGAAGCGGAACGGCACGAAGGCGACCCGCCGGCTGACGGAGGCGAACCTCCGCCTGGTGGTCTCGGTGGCGAAGAAGTACATCGGGCGCGGGATGTCGCTGCTGGACCTGATCCAGGAAGGGAACATCGGCCTGATCCGCGCGGTGGAGAAGTTCGACTACCGCAAGGGGTTCAAGTTCTCGACGTACGCGACGTGGTGGATCCGGCAGGCGATCACGCGCGCCATCGCGGACCAGGCGCGGACGATCCGCATCCCGGTCCACATGGTGGAGACGATCAACAAGCTCGTGCGGGTGAGCCGACGCCTGGTGCAGGAGTACGGCCGCGAGCCGACGAGCGAAGAGATCGCCCGCGGGATGACCGAATCGGGCAAGCCCGACGCGGCGGCGGCGTACACGCCGGAGCGCATCCGCGAGATCCAGAAGGTCTCGCAGGAGCCGGTTTCGCTGGAGACGCCGATCGGCGAAGAGGAGGACAGCCACC
>CALMIW010000788.1 GCA_937864275.1 uncultured Dehalococcoidia bacterium | reverse complement strand
CCGGGTGGTGTAGAAGCGCGTGTCTTCCTCGAAGCTGTTGGTCAGGTTCGGGGTGCTGCGGGCCAGGCTAGTTCGCTGGGTTGTTCGGTGAGGTCAGCAACGCTGGCGGCGGCGATGTAGCGGCGTTCGGCGGCGATCATTTCGTCGTTGGTCTCGACGAGCAGGGCGCCGACGAGGCGGATAACGGACGCTTTGTCGGGGAAGATCCCGACGACGTCGGTGCGCCGCTTGAGCTCACGGTTCAATCGTTCGATCGGGTTGTTCGACCAGATCTTGGACCAGTGCGCGGTCGGAAAGCCGGTGTGGGCGAGCAGATCGGTCTCCATCTTCTCGAGCCGGTCGGCGACCCCGGGTGCGTAGGGGCGGAGCTGGTCGACGACCGCCCGCAACTGGGCGGTGGCGGTCGGGGTGTCGGGTTGGACGAAGATCGTGCGGATCAGCGCGGCGATCACTTGCCGGTGGCGGTGGTTCGCGGCGGCGAGCAGGTTCCGCATCGCGTGCACGCGGCAGCGTTGCAAGCTGGCGCCTTGGAAGCAGCGTCGGATCGCTTTGATCAGGCCGGCGGGCGCGTGGGAGATGACGAGGCGGACACCGCCGAGCCCGCGGTCGACCAGGCCGCCGAGGAACTCTTTCCAGAACGGTTCGTTCTCGGAGTCGCCGACGTCGAGACCGAGCACTTCACGGTGGCCGTCAGCACGGAGGCCGGTCGCGATCACGATCGCTTTCGACACGACTTGGCGGTTCTCGCGGACATGGACGTAGGTCGCGTCCAACCACACGTAGACGAACGGCTGATGATCGAGCCGGCGCGTTCTGAGGACGGCGACGTCAGCGTCGATCTGCGCGCAGATCCGAGAGACCGACGACTTCGAGATGCCGCTGTCGCAACCGAGTGCCTTCACGAGATCATCGACCTTCCTGGTCGAGGTGCCGGTGATGTACGCGGTCATGATCACCGCCCACAACGCTCGATCGATCCGCCGGCGCGGCTCGAGCAACTCCGGGAAGAACGAGCCTTGGCGGAGCTTCGGGATCCCGACCTCGACATCACCGGCAGGGGTGGAGATCAGCTTCGGGCGGTGACCGTTGCGTTGCGTCACACGTTCCGGTGAACGTTCACCATGCTCGGCCCGGATCGTCGAGGAGAGCTCCGCTTCGATCAGTTCTTGGAGTGCGGCGGTGAGGATGTCACGAAGCGACGTCGCGAGCGTCGCGTCGGTGCCGAGCAGACGCGCGGCAAGGTCGGATAGGGCAAACTCGTTGGCGGCCATCGTGCGGTGTCCTTGGTTGCTTGGTCGCTACCGAGAATCGCACGATGGCCACCACCATCACCCCGGCGATGGCCTCCGACACCTACACCACGTGATGGGACTCACCCCGAGCGTCGCTTTCCGGCGGCATTCGTACTGATGCGAGCCGATGGATCAGAGCGCGTGCCCAGTGCTGAGTCGAACGATCAGCAAGGTTGACTCGCATTATTCTGGCCGACGAAGAACTGAAGCGGGCTCGGCGTCACGTCCGGCAGCGCGCTGTACTCGCTCCCGGATGTGCTCGCCTGTGCGACCAACTCCAGGCCGATGGTGACGTCGTGCGCACACCCTCCCGCGAGCGGTGGCAAAACCACCGCTTCGATGATCCGCGCGCCGGCCCCGACATTGACCTCCGTGTGGTCAGCCAACGGCTGGCGGTCGACCGTGACCACCAGGCGACCGAAGATCTGTGCGTCGGTCATGTTGCCGATTTCAACGTCGACCTTCAATGGACCTGACGTCGGGGTGACGGCGCGGTCAACGAAAGCCCAGGTGCCGCTCAGCTCCATTGTGACAAAAGGTGCGGGATCTGGCGGTGGAATCATCCTGGGGCCGATCGCGACGATCAGCAGCCCGACCGTGACGGGAATCAAGGCGGTCATCGACGGATTCGAACGCCAACTCGGGTGCCGCTCATGCGGGACGTCGGAACCAACTCTGGTGGACTCGCGTCGTCTGGCGAATTCTGTCGCCGCGGCGGTGAGGCCCAACGCCACCACTCCGACGATCACCGTCAATCGACTGAACTTTTCGGTGGCCGCAAAGGCAGCGAGTGCAAGAAGGGGATACACGCCGAGTGATGCAACCGCAGCGAGCGCAGCACGCGACACGACGTTGTAATCGTCCGCCACGCCCATGATGAGCAGCACCAGATGCCCTGGAACGATCAACGCAACCGGGAGCCCCAACCAAGACAGCGGTTGCGGCAGACAGGCGAAGCCGATGAGGGCCATGACAGCGAGCAGGGGAGCGAACGGACCCCTGAAGCTCGGCTCTGCTTTCCGAATCAAGGGATGCGCCGAGCGTCGACTCATGGTCCTGCTCCGTACACGAATCCATCGCGGTTCCGAGCAATTTCGCTGGCTACTCGTACGTCGATTCGGTAAACGTCGATGTTCGTCGAGCTGTAGACGCGGATCGCCCACGGCGCATCGTCGAACTTCGTGACGCTGCCGATTCCCAGGGGCTGGGTTCGAAGCCTGGCAAGTGGCTCGGTCTGATCGACGTAGAACCCGATCAGCGGAAGGTTGTCCGCCTGCCGCCTGTCGATGACGACCCACCGCAGACCTTCGGAGGCGGCTTCGCTGAGGAGAGCGGGGTCGATCGGTTGTTCTGCGAGGACGAAGTCCCACAGCCGGTTCGACGACGTGGGCAATGACCATCGCGATCTTGCGATCGATCCGAACCACAGCTGGATCGTTCTGTCGCCGACAACGGACTGATTCTCTCCGTACTGGTCGATGAACCAACGAGCCGCATCCTTCACCTCCTCCGTCGCCGAACGAGTGTCTGAACCGTAGATGTACTGCCCGGGAAAGCGGTACACCTCATTCATTCCGGTCGCAGTGTTGCCGATGAGCACCGCGATGGCTGTGACGGACCACACGGACCGCGCCACCGGCGATCGTCGTCCGGTGCTGTCCCATCGACGGTCGAAGGCAATGGCGATCAGGATGGCGATTCCGAGGCTGGTGAATGACCACGTGCGCCTTGCGATCTCCGCACCGGACTCGGAGAACATCAACGGGAACACAGCGAAGTAGGCCATCGAGAAGATACTCATCGCAGCGATCGTGACGTTGCCGAGGAGACGGCGCCGGAGGGCAACGAGCGCCCATCCGGTCACCACGAGCAGGATCAGCGGCGTGAGGTAACCGAGTGCGAGTTCGTAGTTCGGCAGCGTGCTGCCGGCAAAGAGCTTCCGTGCACCTTCCGATTCGTCGGAACTCGATTGCCTGCCCTGACCTGTGAGCAGTCGCATGAGATCGGTCGCCCCGTTGGACACGTACGGCGACACGTAGCCGCGAGTGTTCCTCGCTTGGGTCGCGAACCAAAATCCCGTCAGCGCAGCGACGAACAGCCACCAGCATGCGATCTGGCGGATGACCCTGCTGTCGACGCGACCGAACCATCTCAGTGCTGCGGCGCCGACCGCAACACAGGTGAGCACGATGAGCGTCATGTAACTGGTGAGGTGATGGGTGACGATGACAACAGAGGCGAGAAGCAACCCGAGCCGGCCCCAGCGTCTCCCGAGCGAGCTCGGTTCGTCGAGGCCTCGCAGGAAGGCGGCCAATGCCCAGACCAGCAGCACCAACGCGAAAGACTCATAGGCGAACTGAGAACTGAAGAACCAGAAGCCGGGGCCGATGGAGTACCAGAGCGCTGCGATGCCGCACGAGCGCTCTGAAGCGCCTGCAGATCGAGCGATCTCGGCGACGCCGAGGAGCGCAGCCGCATGAAGCACTGCGATGACGACGGCAGCGATCGTCGTCGTGGAGAGTCCGGTGAAATGGTGAATCGCTGCGGCCATCGAGTGAAGCCCGGGATAGTCGCTGATCACCGTGATCTGGCTGTTCTTGACGAACAGCAAGCCATCCTCGATCAGACGCTCGGTCTGTGTCCAATGCCCGACTTCGTCGAAGTACGCGAGTGCGCCGCGATAGCTCAGGTACTTCGGAATCGTCGAGTAGAGACCCAAGGCGGCGATCAGCAGAAGACGCTCCGTAGATGTGATCACATCCGATGTCAGGCGGATCGCCGCCGGCAGGACGAAGGCCACAACACCAATCCAATACAGGGCAAAGTGGCGTCGCCCGCCGGACACCTCGCGCTCAGCCACGACATAGCTGACGACCAGCAGCGCGCACCCGATTGCGAAT
>CALMIW010000787.1 GCA_937864275.1 uncultured Dehalococcoidia bacterium | reverse complement strand
CAGGGGGAGAAGTCGTGCCTTCAAAAACACTCGGCCTGGCCATCACCGTTGGCCTCGTCGCCGTCGCCGCGGTCGTCGGGGGAGCAATCCTGTTCACCTCGGGCCGCGCCAGCGAAGTGAACCTCACCACCGCCAGCCTCGTTCCCGAGGATGCGGGCGTCTACTTCGCGCTCAATACGGACCTGACGTCCAGCGAGTGGGTGAACACCTTCAGGCTCGCCGAACGGCTCGGCCAGGATGACCCGGAAGAAGAACTGAAAGACGGCGCCGACAGCGCCGGGTTCGATTGGGACGACGATGTCGCGCCCTTCCTCGGCGGCAACGCGGCAGTGTTTGTCCGCGGCATCTCGATCGACGACGTATCCGCGCAGGGCGCCGTCATCGTCCGCTGCAAGGACGCCGGCGCGGCACTCGAGGTGATTGACGACCAGGCCGGCCTCGGCGATGACGACGAGTACGGCGGCGTCGAGTACTTCGACATGATGGGCGGCTTCGTGGCCGTCATCGGCGACCACCTCGTCATCGCCTTCGATGTAGACAGCATGGAAGCGGTGATCGACGTCCACAACGGCGACTTGAAGTCGCTCTCCAGCCGCGACGACTTCCAGAGGCTGCGCGACGAACTGACCAGCAACTTCCTCGGCTTCGTCTACCTCAGTGCCGACAACCTCGTCGGGGACTTCATCCTGGACGACCCGGACATCCGGAAGGCGCTCGAGGAATCCGGCGCCGGCGACCTCGTGTTCGAACCGGCCGCCTGGGTCATCGGCGCCAAGAAGGACGGCTTCGAATTCCAGGCAGCCTCCCTCGGGAAGGGCGGGCCGGTTTCGCCGATGCTCGCGCCGCGCGAATCGAAGCTCGTGAAGTACGTGCCCGCCGATGCCGCCGTGTACTTCAGCACCACCGACATCGCCCGGACGTGGGAGCAGGTCATGTCGGCAGCGCGCGACGACATCGACCGGGCGATCCGCAGCGAGGGCGAGTACGACAGCCTCGACGAGGCGCTCCGCGAGGCCGGCCGCGAACTCGGCATCGCCAGCCTCGAAGATGTCATCAAGCTCCTGAATGGCGAAATGTCCGTCGCCGTTTGGTTCCCGGACGGCACGGAAGACGGCGCCGAAGGCGTCATGCTCGCGGAAGTCGACCAGGCGAAAGCGGAAGCGCTCCTGAAGTCGATGGTCACTACCTCGGCGGCGGGCAGGATCCAGACCACGAGCGTCGGCGGCAAGGAGATGACCTCGTTCCGCACCCGCGATGGCGACGAAACGGCCTATGCCTTCCTCGATGGCAACCTTGTGCTCGGCACGAAGGCAGGCGTCGAGAAGGTCCTCGGCAACGACGAACCACCGCTCGCGAGCCTGAACCGCTACAACCAGACGGTGGAGCAGATGCCGAGCAAACTCGGGTCGTACGGGTACTTCGACCTTTCGAAGCTGCTGCGCCTCGCCGAAGGCGGCATCCCCGCCGACCTCGACGAAGTGGAGCGGGCGCTTTCGGGGCTTATCATCAATGTCGTTGATGAACGCGGCATCGTCCGTCTCTCCGGCATCCTCACTATCGAGGAGTAGGCAGCACCGCGGCTGGCGGCGCCGCGCCGCCTGGCTGCGGTTCGGCGTTGGCCCGTTGGCGCTGGCAGGCTTCTTCCTGCCCTGGGCGACCGGCCCGGGGCCGTACTCCGCCACGGAGTTCACCGGGTTCACACTGGTCGGCTTCGCGGGGAGACTGCAAGCCCTCGACCTCTCGCTCGCGGCCGGCGGCGTGCTCCTGGCGGTCCGCCTGGCCATCCTCGGCGTCGCCATCGCGGCGGTCTGGCAAACCCTCCTGGCGCCCAGGCACCATGGGCACCTCGGCTACCCGCTGAGCGGCTGGTATCTCGCCGCCTCCGCGGCGCTCTGCCTGTCCATTGGGTTCGCCCGCAGCGGGTGGACTGTGCCGCCGTTCGGGCTTGCCTGCCTGGCAGCGGCGGCGGCCTGTTTCGTCGCGGGTTGGTCCGCCCGCCGGGGCGCCGCGCCCGGATGAAGATCCTTCGCTACGGCATCAGCGACGACGTCCACGGCGACATCCCGCGAGGACAGCGCTCGTGGCACGTGGCCCAGGAGCGACTCGCAACCGAGACGGGCCAGCCCTGGGAAACCGTCCTCAAGCGCTCCTGGCCCTCGAGCGGTTGGGCCGAAGACGTGGAGCGGGACATCGAGGACGAGCGGCCCGACCTGATTGCGCTCTTCTGCGCCGCGTTCTGGGTTTCCTACCCGTCGTCGCCGCTCAAAGTGCACCGCAGCCGTTTCCCGGGGTCCGCGCAGATCGCGCGGTTCGGCTTTTGGGCAGCCTCCAAGCCGGCGCTCGCGGATCGAGGGCTGTTCCACCTCGGGCGGCGGATCGTCACCGGCGAATCGACGGCCGCCTTTTTCGTCGAGCCCGAGACCGCGATCGCCCGCACCGAGAAGGTGATCCGCACGGTGTTGCGGCACGAGGACATCGCCCTCGCCGTTCGCGGGCCTTTGCCGCTCAATATTCCCGGCTCGGCCGCCTTTCGAGCGGTATGCGAAGCGCGCCGTGCCGCGCTCGACACAGGGCTGGCCGAACTCTGCCGCACGCTGCATGTCGAATACGCCGGCTTCGCGGCAAGCGACACGCATCCCCCGGACGAGTTGCTGGGCGACCGCGTTCACGTGAACGTGAAGGGCCACGCCAAACGCGCGGACCACGAGTTCGACGTCATGTCCCGCGCATGGAAGGCTCACACGCGCGGCTCAGGGGATTAGCAACACTCGGCCGAAGGCGCCCCGGCCCTCGATGTACTCGTGCGCGCCGCGTGCGTCGCTGAGCGGGAACTTCCGGTCGATGACGACCTTCAGCTCGCCCTTCGCCACGTCCGCGAGGAGCCCCTCGATCATCGTCCGGCAGCGTGCCGCGTTCACGGCCATCTCCGCGCCGAGGTAGACGCCGGTGACGCTCGCGTTCTTCTGGCCGAGGCCGCCGAGGTTGGCAGGCCCCTCCCTGCCGGCGTTCCCGACCCAGCTGATGCGCCCGCGATAGGCGAGAGCGGCCACGCTGCCTTCGAGCGTCTTGCCTCCAACGGAGTCGACGATCAGGTCCGCGCCACGTCCGCCGGTCAGGTCCATCGTCCGGGCGACGAAATCGCCGGTGCGGTAGTTGATACCGTGGTCCAGGCCGAACTCCTTCAGACGTTCGAGCTTCTCGTCGCTCGAGGCCGTCGCGAGGACGGTCGCGCCAGCGCGCTTGGCCAGCTGAATGGCCGCCAGTCCGACGCCGCCGCCGCCAGCCTGGACCAGCACGGTCTCGGCCGCCTTCAGGAGGCCGCACTCGTAGAGGCAGTCAGCAGCGCGGCCGAACCCGTTGGGCACGCCCCCGGCGACTTCAAGTTCGAGCGAATCGGGCACCAGGTAGGTCGAGCCGGCGGGCACCGAGATCAGTTCCGCATGGGAGCCGAACGCCATGGTCGCGACCACGCGGTCGCCAACCTTCCGGTCGGTGACGCGATCGCCCGCTTCGCGGATGACCCCGGCGGCCTGGTAACCGACGACGTGAGGGCTCGAGGCCAACACCCCGCCCTGGCGGTGGAGGGTGTCGCCACCCTGGATGCCGATCGCCTTCACTTCGACGATGACTCCGCCGGGACGGCAATGCGGGTCGGGGATCTCTTCGTAACGGAAGACGGAAGGGGCGCCTGTTTCGTAGTAGACGGCGGCTTTCACGGCGTGGCTCCTGGAGGAAGTGTTCCGAGTCTACCGAAGAAGGAGCGGCCCCGTGCCGGCTACCTCACCTCGAACTCGGTGTGCATGCCGAGCGTGTAGTGGTCTTCCGTCTTCCCGTTCTCCTTCTCGACGATCAGGCATGCCAGCTCGTACTTGCCCGGTTCGAGCCGCAGCGACATCGACTCGACGTGGTTCTTCTGCAAGCCCTCGATTTCGCCAAGTTCCTTGCCATCCTTCAGGACGACCAGTTCGTGGGTCTCTGTGCCGCTGTTGTCCGCGATGAAGCGGATGACGCCGGCGTTCACGGCCGGCTTGCTCGGCGCGACGTTCCATTCCTTCAACACAACAGCGACGGTCGTATCGGGCGGGCCGGGGTCGACGGTCGGCGTGCCGGACTCAGTCGAGGAGGACGCCTCGGGATCGGGGTCGGCCTCGGCGGCCACACGCAGGGCTGGCTGTCCGACCCTGACGTCGTGC
>CALMIW010000786.1 GCA_937864275.1 uncultured Dehalococcoidia bacterium | reverse complement strand
GACGATGCCGTAGCGACCTACGGTTTCTCGCGGAGCACGATCTTTCGCCTCTTCAAAGCCGGCCTCGCCCGGTACCGACGGCCGGGGGACCGAAAGACCTACGTGTCTCGGAGCCAGCTGGAGGAAATGACAACGTTTCGGCAGGTGTGACTGCGCTTCGTCGCTGGGTGCAGCCCAGCGTCCTCATTGCCAGCCCCTCAGCCCCCCGCGAGCTTCGCCTTGTGGCCCATCGCCAGGAGCTTCGGGAGCAGCTTCTCCCGCTGGTCGCCCTGCAACACGAGCACGCGGCCTTCGCGGCTGCCGCCGGTCGCGCAGAACTGCTTCAACTGCTTCAACAGCGCGTCCAGGTCCGGCTCGCTCCCCGGGAGGCCCGTCACCGTCGTCGCCGTCTTGCCGCCCCGGCCCTTCTTGTCCCGTTGCACCCGGACCCACCCGTCGTCGGGGACGTCGGATTTCGGATTTCGGATTTCGGATTTCGGATTGGATTTGGGAGGGACCGCGCGGTTGGTGAGGCCCGGGGGAGGGAGCGTCACCCGGCCGCCGTCGGTCGAATAGACCAGGCGGGAGTTGTCATTCCGGGTTTCGGATTTGGGGTTCCGGATCGGGCGGGTCATCGGCCCACCACCTTCGTCACCCAACCCCTTCGACCAGCCGGGAGTGCAGGGGCCGGCAATCCAAAATCCGAAGTCCGAAATCCAGAATCGGTCACTTGGGCCGCACGCCGACCTTGACGCCGAGCTCGTGGAGGATGCGGCGGTATTCGGCCACGGTGTGGCCCGGCAGGTTGTTTTCGCGCAGCTGGCGGGCGACGTCGGCGCGGTTGGGATTGTAGCCCCCGGCCTCGAGGGGCGAAAGCGCCTTGCCGGCGATCGCGAAGTACTCCTCGAAGCCGCGGGTGGCGCTGCTCATGCGGTCGACGGTGCGGGCGCGGTCGGCTTCGACGTTGGCCGCTTCGCCGCCGCCGAGGTGGGCGAGGAAGTCTTCGAACTGCTCGTCGCCCATGTTGGCCGCGGCCTGGCCGAGCCGCTCGCGGAAGCGCTCGACGCGTTCGGCGCGGGCGGCGCCGCCGGGCAGCAGGCGCACCGAGCCGTGCAGGCCGGCCTCGTAGCCAAGCGCGCGCTCGCTCATGTAGCGGAGCTTCGCGAGGGCCGAGTTCAACTCGGAAACGTGCGAAACGTAGGCGTCGTAGGGGGAAGCGAGTTTGTAGAGGAGCGATGAGATAGCCATGGTGGACCCTCCGTGCTACCGGTCGTTGCCGCCCCGCAGGAAGTCCTCGACGTCCCGCAGGATGTCGTCGGCCGAAGGCAGGTCACCGGCTGGTTCGCCTGCGTCTTCCTGTTCGCGGTCTTCGCTGAAGTGCTCTTCGAGGGAGCGGACATACTCGGCGATCTGGCTATCGCCGCGCGAGGCTTCTTCGACCCTGCCGACAAACCGCTCGATCTCTTCCTCGAGGTCGCCGAGGGGCGGGACGGCGCCGAGCACCGGCTCGAGGGCGCGGAGGAGGGCGAGCGTGGCCGCCGGGTTCTCTTCGACGTTGAGGTAGTGCGGCACGCCGGCCGCGAGGCTGATGAGGCCGGCTCCGCGCCGCCGCAGCGAATCGTGGAGCACGCCGAGGATGCCGGTGGGGCCCTGGTAGAGCGAGCGGCCGAGGCCGTACTTCGAAGCGAGCCGGGGGTCGGCCGAAGAGCCGGTCACCGGGATTGGCCGGGTGTGCGGGGTGGCGGCCGGCCGCGCGACGAGCGTGCAGACGAGCGAGGGTTCGAACTTCGCGACGGCATCCGAGAGGCGCTCCGAGAAGGTGCGCCAGCGCAGGTTCGGCTCCACGCCGCGGACGATCACGAGGTCGTGCTCGCCGTCGGGGAGGCGGGCGGTGTAGCCCTCGTTCTCGGGCCAATCGAGCTTGCGCACGCCCTCGTCGTCGATGCGGACGTGTGGGCGGGTCTCGGTGAAGACGTAGTAGTCCTCGGGGTCCACGGTGAGGAAGCGTTCGGCGTTGTAGGCATCGATGAGGTGGTCAGCGACATCGGTGGTGACGGTGCCGGTATCGCTCCAGCCGGTGAAGGCCATGATGACGACGGGGGAGCGGAGCCCGCTGACTTCTTCGACGGTAAATCCATCCACGCATGGCATTGTACGCCGAAGGCAGGGATAGGGGGTTAGCGGGCCACGAACTCTTCCGCGACCCAGCCGTGCTGCTCGAAGCCCGGGCTGAATACGGGGAGCCAGCCGGAGACGGGAGCGGGCGCGCCTTCAACCCAGCGGGGGAGGAGGACGCCATCGGCGAAGCAACCGAGGGCAGGGGCGGTGGGGGATGGCTCGGCGCGGAGGTTGAGACAGTCGCCGGGGGTGGTTACGCGGAGGACGGGGCGGGCGACGATGGCGTTCACGAACTTGTGTGCGCCGCCGTCACAGTCGCCCAGCTCGGCGACGGGGTGGACGGTGCCGGTGGCCCA
>CALMIW010000785.1 GCA_937864275.1 uncultured Dehalococcoidia bacterium | reverse complement strand
TACGCCAGGGCGAGCACGGCCGAGATCGCCCACCACGCGGTCCCGGCCCAGGCGAAGTAGCGCCAGGGTTCGCGCCCCTTCTTGCCCTTTGCCAGCGTGACCGCCAGGACCACCGCGACGCCGAGGGCTCCGGCGGCCGTCGTCGCGCCGATGGCGACGGCTACGCCCCTGGCCATCGAGCCATCGGCCCACGTTTGGAGAGTGATTCGGAGCACGAGCGGGATGACGAGCACCACGAGGAGGGGCGCCGTCACCGACTTCGGCACGGGCTTGCGCCCGGCGAAGCGAGGCATGAGGCGGATAGCCATCCCGGCGACGAACAGCCCTGCCCAGCCCTGGAGTTGTATCCAGCCGTGCGCCTGGATCATGTAGGCCAACCGGTCGCCGCCGCCGGTGGTGCCGCTCATCGCCATCGGGATCCACACGGCGAAGACGAAGCCACCGAGGACGGCCGAGGCGAGCGCGGCGGCGATGTAGCCCAGGTACGACCGGTCTTCCACGGCACGGACGATGCCCGGGCCGGCCCCTGTCGGCGGTTCGATCGGGATGTCAGACGCTCGGCCCATCGGAGCGAGCTTACGCGGGGACCGCGTCTGCGTCAGGCCGGCTTGCCGGCTTCGGGGTGGCTTGTCACCATTGGCCGCACCCTCTGAAGGACTCCCCAATGCGCTTCGCTGCCGCCCTGCTCGTCTTGCTGCTCGCTTCGCTCTCACTGGCCGCCTGCGGCGACGATGACGACGACGGCGGAACGGCGGGGAAGTCGTTCTCCCAGGCCGAACAGGTCATCGATCCGTCGAAGCAGTACACGGCGACGTTTCAGACGTCGATGGGCGAGTTCGCCGTGAGGCTCTACGCGGACAAGGCCCCGAAGACGGTCAACAGCTTCGTGTTCCTGGCGAAGGAAGGCTATTTCGATGGGCTGACGTTCCACCGGGTGGTGAAAGACTTCGTCGTCCAGGCAGGAGACCCGACGGGCAGCGGGAGCGGCGGCCCCGGCTACGAGACCGCCGATGAGCCGAACGAGATCTCCAACACGCGAGGCACACTGGCGATGGCCAAGACGGCCGGCGCGAAGGTCTTCGGGAGCCAGTTCTTCATCAACCTGAACGACAACACGGCGCTCGACTTCAACAACCCGACGAACAACAAGTTCTATCCCTTCGGGGAGGTCGTCTCGGGGATGGACGTGGTCGACGCTATCGGCAAGGCGCCGGTCGGGCCGGGCGACCGCCCGAACCCGGCGATCACCATCACCAGGGTGACCGTCGAAGAGCAGTAGGATCAGGCGACGAAGAGCTTGACCAGGTCTTCGAGCTCGTTCAGTTCGAACGGCTTGGCCAGGATGCGGGCCACGCGCTGGGCCCGCGGGTCGTCGGCGTCGATGGTGCCCTCGCCGGTCATGAGGACGACCGGGGGCTTCGGGCCTACGTGGTTTTCCAGCGCGGTGACGACGCGCATGCCGTCGCCATCAGCAAGGTTCAGATCCAGGAGTACGAGGTCGAACGCGGAAGCCTGGAGATGTTCGACGGCCTCGGCGGCGCTCTGGACGCCGAAGACTTCGTGCCCGGCGTTGGTCAGCACCTGCTTGATGAGGCGAGAGATGGTGCGCTCGTCTTCGGCGAGAAGGATCCTCATCGGCTCTTTCACCGGCCCTCTCCGTCGAGTTGTAACGGCAGCGCGACACGAATCGTCGCGAAGCGTTCGGCCCTTCGGCAGTGTACGGATCCGCCCATTGCTAACACAAGCTGGCGTGAACGGAAGAACGAGAAGCCCGCGTCAGCGGCGATCGGGCGTTCGGCGCCGGAGGGTTTGCCGCTCGTGAACGTGAGCTCCGCGGCCTGGTGGTTGCGGACGGCTTCGACCCGGACGACGCCTGAGCCATCGCCGATGCGGTTCGCCGACTGGGCGAAGCCGGCCACGGCCCGGACCAGGCGGGCGGCGTCCCACGGTCCTTCGATGCCCGGTTCGGGGATGCCGTTGAGGTTGATGCTGCCCAGGAGGTCGCGCGCGGCGTCGATTGCCGCGGCGAGGTCGCAGGGGCCAGTTGAGAGTGCCACTTTGCCGCGCTCGAGGCGGGAAGTCTCCTGGAGGTCGTCGGCGAGCTGTTGCAGGTCTTCGACTGAGGACTTCAGCATCTCGGCGAGTTCGGCATCGAGCAGGAGCTCGCCTTCAGCCGACTGCCGGCGGGCCAGCTCCATCACCATCTTGATCGAGGTCAGCGGCGTCCGCACTTCGTGTGCGAATGCGCCCATCGCCTCGCGCCGGTAGAGCTCCGGGTCTTCTTTTGGGACAGAGGGCTTCATGACGGCGACTGGCACCAGGCGACGGTAGACTCGCCGCCCACTGCTCACAATCGGGTGAACACCTTAGGCGTTTCCCGCAGGCACGCTAATGGAGGACGGTGAGCGGGATGATACCGGTTTCCATCACACGGGGGGATAGCCCGGCATGCGCCCCGGCCACCTGTTCCTCGGCGTGATACGAACTCCGCACGAGCGGGCCGCACTCGACATGCTTGAAGCCGAGCGCCACCGCGGCCTGCTTCAGGTCCTCGAACTCCCCGGGTGTCCAGTAGCGGGCGACGGGCAGGTGGGCCGGGGTCGGTTGGAGGTATTGGCCGACGGTGAGGATATCGACGGCCGATTCGCGCAGGTCCCGGAAGACGGCGAGGAGCTCGTCCTTCGTTTCGCCCAGGCCGACCATCAGGCCGCTCTTCGTGAGCGTGCCGGGGTCCAACGTCCGGGCGACCCGCAACAGTTCGAGCGAGCGAGCGTAGCGGGCCTGTGGACGGACAACGGAGTAGAGGCGAGGGACGGTCTCGGTGTTGTGGTTCAGGATTTCGGGCCGGGCAGCGAGCACGGTCTCGAGGGCGGACCAGTCGCCCTTGAAGTCCGGGATGAGCACCTCGAAGGTGGTACCGGGCGAGAGGCGACGCGCCCAATCGATCGTCTCGGCGAAGATGCCGGTGCCGCCATCCGGGAGTTCGTCCCGGTTGACGCTGGTGATGACGGCGTGGCGAAGGCCCATTTTCTGAATGGCGAGCGCGACGCGGCGGGGTTCGGCGGCGTCGATGGTCCCGGGCCGCCCGGTCTTCACCGCGCAGAAGCCACAGGAGCGCGTGCAGGTGTCGCCGAGGATCATGAAGGTGGCGGTGCCGCGGCTCCAGCAGTCGCCGATATTGGGGCAGCGTGCTTCTTCGCAGACGGTATGGAGCGCCTGTTCGCGCATGAGCGTCTGCAACCGCTCGTAGTTCCCCCCGGCGGGAAAACGCACCTTCAGCCAGGGCGGACGGTCTGGATGCTTCAGGGCCATGCTTCCAGTGTGGACGATGCGCTCGTGGGTTGCGACCTGCCGGGCGCGAATGCCGGGTAGACTTCCGCAGATGCAGGTTCTTCGGCTCGGCAACAGCTACGAATTCGATGCGAACATCGCCCCAGAAGCGAACAAGACATCCATCTCCGACCGCTTCTTGACCGAGGCGACCGGGGAGACCGTGGAGACGACGGCCCGAGTGATATGGCCCCAACCGGAACTTCCGGAGCTCGTTGAACGATGGCTGGATCGGTATCAGCCGAACCTTGTGCTGCTGGTCGTCTCGTCCTACTGGTTCACCAGCGTGTCGCTTCCGCTTGGCCTCGAACGGCGGTTCGGCAGGGTCGGGCGGGTTGCGGGCTGTGCGGGCGAGCGGCTGGTGCGGAACGAGCGACTGGTGAAGAACCCTGGATTCCGCGTGCTCCGGAAAGGCGTGCGGGCCTCCCTGGGCGGTGTGACCCACTTCGAGCCCGAGGAAGTGAACGAGCGGATGGAGGCGTGCATCCGCAGGATCGTCGCTCGCGAGGACGTGGCCCTGGCGGTGCGCGGACCGCGGCTCGCGCACGTCTCCGATGACTCCGAACGCGCGAAGAAGGCGGCGGAGGCTCGGCGGCTTATTGTCCATCGCCGGATGGCTGAGTTGTGTCGCCAGTTGCACATCGAGTACCTGGGCTATGAGGCGGGTCTCTCCGCATTCGACGCGCCCGAACAGTTCCAGGGCGATCTGGTCCACGTGACGGCGGACGTGCATGCCGAACAGGGGCGACTCGAAGCCGAGGCGATGCTCGCAGCCTGGTCGCGAGTCCACCGGAACTCACCATAGGCGAGAGTGGGACTTCCCGTTGATTGGCCGCGGATCCCGGTTTGCCCGGATGGCCATCAGCCAGGAGCCACCCGGCCAGTCCGCGAGAGCGGCGGTACGGTACGGTAGATGCGATGACCACACGACGATGGCCGCTTGCCCTCTTCTTCGCCATCGTGCTGGCCGTGTTGCCGGCGTGCGGCGCGGATCGGAACGTTGAAGTTGTGCCGTCCTCCGGCGGGGGCGCCCCGGCGGCCTCGGGCGGCCTGGGCACGATCGCGTTCATTGACGCCAACGGATGTATCAGCCGGATCGACGCTCAGTCCGGGGGGCTGGTGGCTGCCCCGTTCTGTGCGCCCAGCCGCGCCGGGGTGCAACTGGTTTCCTGGCTCGATGCTGGCACCGCCGCCTACGCCACGGCGGAGTCGAAGGCGCTCGGCTGGCAGGTCGTCGATTTTGCCACCGGCTCGTCGAAGCGGATGGAGATGGCCGAAGCGCCGCGCGTCTTCCTGATCCCTCCGCAGTTCTACTCGCCGCGTGGCGAAGGCCTCGAAATCGATGAAGCCGGCATCGTGTATCGCGACGATGTCCGCATTTTCCCGCCGGAGTCGAAGTCGCCGGACCCGGCAACGCGCCTGGTCACCTGGTCGCCGGATGCCGACTGGGTGCTGCTTTCTGCCTCGACCAATAAGGATCTGTGGATCGTGGGCCGAAGCGGCGAGAATCCGCGCCAACTGGCGGCGAAGAGCCGCGGCGTCGCTTCGTGGTTCATGCCGGCCTCCGGCGCGATGCCCCACGCCGACCTGACCTGCAGCGTCACGACCGCGGCCTCGTATTCGTGCATGCCCGCGCTCCGCACCCCGCTCGACAACGTGCTGATTCGCGCGACCGGGGCTGCCGCCACGCTGGACCTGTCGTGGTCGGCCTGCCCGGGGGCGACCGGCTACGAAGTCGAAGTCTATGCCGCCGGATCGGACTCACCCGCGTTCCGGCAGGTGACGGCCGGCACGTTCTCACACCCGCCCCTGTCTTCGCTCCCGGCCGGCGAGTTGCGTTGGCGGGGACGGGCGCTGATCGGCCCCACGCCCGCGCCCTGGGCGGCGGAGCGCCCCGTCCCCATCGCCGAGGCCCGGGAAGGCTGAACCCTCGGGCCGCCGGTTTTCCCCGCCCCCGCCGCGACCAAAGGCTTGAACAACCAGCTGAAGCCCCCCC
>CALMIW010000784.1 GCA_937864275.1 uncultured Dehalococcoidia bacterium | reverse complement strand
CGGCTCGTAGGTGTTGTGATACTGGTTCTCGGGGATCTTGGGCCAGCCCGCCCCGCCGGTGTAAGCGCGGCGCGGGTCACGCTTGCGCCAGGAGGTGTTCCACAGCGCCAGGAACTCGGCGTCGCGGCCGGCCGGCTCCCGCGCGTGCCGCTGTTGATGGCAGGCACACTCTGCGTGGCGGCGGGCGGCCTCACCGCGGCAGCCAGCAACGGGCTGGAACTCTTCCTAGTTGCCAGGGCCTTGCAGGGGGTGGGGTCCAGCATTTCCACCACGGTCGGTCTGACCATCGTGCTCGATGGCGCCGCCCCCGAACGCCGGGGCAGGGCGAGCGGCACATTCCACAGCGCACTCGGTGGTGGCGCCCTGTTCGGACCGGGCTTCGGCGCGCTGCTGGCCGAGTTCGGCGGCTGGCGCGCGGCGCTCGTCGGGACGGCTGTCGCGGCCTCGCTGTCGTTCGCGCTGCTCGCACTCGTCCTGCGCCATGTGACCGCGGCCCCCGCTGCGGCGCAGCGTTCCCCGGAACAGGCGGGCGCCGACGGAATCCGGCGACCATCCCTGCGGACGCTTGTGGTTGGCACCGGACTGGTCGCCTACGCCGCGGCCTTCGCGATCTTCTTCGTGCGGGGCGGCGTCCAGCAGACCCTGGTGCCGCTCATGGGACGAGAAGCGATTGGCCTGTCCGTCGCGTCTCTGAGCCTTCTCCTGATGGCTTCCGCAGCGTTGTCCACGCTGCTCGGACCATCGGTCGGCGGTCTTTCCGATCGTTTCGGCCGCGAACGCGTCCTCCTCCCCGGACTCGTGTTGCTTGCGGCCAGCACCTCGCTGCTGACCATGGCCAACTCGGCGCCGCTGTTCATCGCCGGCGTACTCCTGACGAGCCTGGCCGGCACCACGTTCTCGATCCCCTCGTCCCTGATCGTCGACGCGGTGGACGCCTCGCAGCGCTCTGCCGCCATCGGCATCTACCGTGTCGTGGGCGATGCCGCGTTTACCCTGGCGCCGTTCGTCAGCGGGTTCCTGGTCGATGGATACGGCTTCGCGGCCGCGGGCTTTGCGTCCACGGCCGTCGTGGTCGCCGCTCTGATCATGGGAAGGACAGCGGCTGGTGCGCGGCGCCGCTCGGCCTATTCCTCCGAACGCGCAGACAAGCCCGCCTCGGCCGCCTGACGCCGCACCTTCGTAAGCAGTTCCACCAGCTGGCTGCGCTCATCTTCGGGCAAGCGGCCGAGCACCTCGGTTGTCCGGGCGACGTGGCGAGGAAGCACCTTCCCGAGCAGCCGCTCGCCCTCGGGTTGGAGCCGGACCCACACGACTCGCCGGTCCGGGGGCTGGCGATAACGCTCGACGAGCCCGGCGGCTTCCATCCGTTCGATTACCCGGCCGATGCTGGTCGGGTCGCTGAAGATGCCATCGGCTATCTCGCCGACGCTTCCGCCGTCGGCAGCGCCAAGGAGCACGCCGAACTGGGTGCCGGTGAGCCCCCACTGCCGCAACTCCTGCCGCACCACGTAGCGCAGGTCTCGCGAGGTGAATGAGATCAGCCGGTAGAGCGACTCGCAGGGATCCGCGAGCTGCGCTTCGACGGTCTCGGCGATCTTCGTACGTGCCACTTCCCCGGGAACCTACCATCGGCCCGCGTCATGCTCCAGCAATCCTCGTTCCCTCCTTCACTTGCGGCCCTCAAAACCGCCGGGGATATGGCCTGCGCCGCCTCCCTGGCGAGTGGCTCGCGCTCTGGCAGTCGCGGCCCGGGGCGCGAGTCTTCCCGTGAGTACGAACGTTAATCCGTTTGGTTGAGTTCGCGTTTCTATTGTTGTGTCGAATCGGGGAGCCAACTCCTTCTCCGTAGCCAACCTGGACCCGGCTTCGCTTTCTCTTGCCCTCGGTGAAGGGCGCTCAGCGAACCCCGGGGAGATTGCAAGAACGGAGCGAGGGTGTGCACCGTTCGGAAGGACAAAGCCCGCGCAACGGCGGCGCACGATTCGCGGCTCCTACGCGCGTGAGCGCCGGAATGCTGCGAGCAAGCCAATCCTCTGAGTCTGCAGGATCGCCCCGGTGTAAATGTGGCTTGCCAGCCAGATCACACCCACGGTAGCCGCGATCATTCCTCCGACAGCCAGGATCACCTCGATCGCCGAACCGCCGCCGGATGCGATACGCACCGGCATCACGAGGGGCGCGGTCAGCGGGAACAGCGAGAGCGCTCGCGAGGCCAGCGCGTCCGGGTTCTCCGGGACGTAGATGAGGGCAGCGAGGTACCCCATCATCATCGGGGCAAGGACTGGCGCCATCGCACTCGACGCGTCCTCCGGCCGCGAAGCCGTTGCGCCCACGGCGGCGTACATGAAGTTGTAGAGGAGTAAACCAAGTACGAGCCACAACACCGCCATTGCAATCGCCGTCACGGCGACCTCCGGAAGCGTCACGTCTTCGAACACCACCAACGAGACAGCCAGGGCGCTGAGGGTGGCTCCAATCTGGATGATGGCAAGCCCCATGATGCCGAGAACCTTCCCGGTGAGCAGCTGCCACGGGCCGACGACCGCCAGCAACACCTCCACCACGCGGTTGGATTTCTCCTCGATCACGCCCACCAGCACCCACTGACCGTACAACGACATCGCCATCAGCAGGACGACTGTGGCAACGAACCCGACTCCCCAGAGGGCGTCCTCGTCCTCGTCCTCCGGAACGGCCAGTTCGACACGGATCGCCACGGGTTCGATCAGCTTGCGGGCTTCTTCCACTGAAAGACCGAGCGATGTCGCCCGCTCTGGCAGTGCGGCCTCGAAGGCGGCCTGCGCGACGATCGCATGGAGCGTGGCGTCTACGGCCTCTTCGAACACCAGCCGGTGGGGCTCGACGAGGATTGCGTCCAGGTCCTCCCGTTCCATCGTGTTCGCCAGGTCGTCGCCTGGGGTGACATCGACCAGCACCAGGTTCTCCCCGAAGGCCGCTGCTACCTCCCGCAACTTGTCTTTGAGTGGGGCAGCCGCTGAGACCACGCCCATCCGCTGTTTCGGATCGTCCTCGAACAGGTCCGGCAGCCATTGCCCGGCTGCCATG
>CALMIW010000783.1 GCA_937864275.1 uncultured Dehalococcoidia bacterium | reverse complement strand
ATCAGCATGGAGAGTGGGATTGCCAGCGCGCAGATGAGCGCTGCACGGACGTTGCCTAGGAGGAGAAGGAGCACCACGATGACCAGCACCGCGCCTTCGAGCAGGTTCTTCTGCACCGTCGCGATGGTGGCGTCGACCAGCTTCGTCCGGTTGAGCACGGTCTTGGCGTTGATCCCCGGCGGGAGCGATCGCTGCACCTCCGCCATCTTCGCGTCGACGCTGGCGGCAACGGTGCGGCTGTTCGCGCCGAGCAGCATGATCGTTGTGGCGACGACCACTTCCTCGCCGTTCTCGCTGGCCGAGCCCGTGCGGAGTTCGCGGCCGATTCCGATCCCCCCGCCTCCGTCTTGCACGATGTCCTTGACGCGGATGGGCACGCCCCCGCGCGACGCCACGACGATCTCGGCGATCTGCTCGGGCTTCTCGATCCGGCCCGTAGCCCGCACCAGGTAACTCTCGCCTTTGTGCTCGACGTAGCCAGCACCAGTAGAGATGTTGTTCTTCTCGATGGCGTCGATGACCTCGGCGAACGACAGGCCGTAGGAGACGAGCTTCATCGGATCGGGCTGGATGTGGTACTGCTTGACGTACCCGCCGATCGCCTCTACACCCGCGACATCCTTCACGCCCTTGAGCTGCGGCCTGATGATCCAGTCCTGCACCTCACGGAGATAGGAGGCCAGTTCCAGGTCGCTCGTGAGCGTGCGTCCTTCGGGTGTCAGGTACACGCCCTCACGCTGGCAGCCGGGCTTGCCCGGCGCAAAGGCGGCTCCCGTGCCGTGCGGCTTCACATACTCGACGGTGTACATGTAGATCTCGCCCAGCCCCGTGGCAATCGGTCCCATGACCGGTTCGACTCCCGGCGGGAGCGATTCCTTGGCTTCGCCGAGGCGTTCGCTGACTTGCTGTCGGGCAAAGTAGATGTTGACATCGTCCTCGAAGACGGCGGTGATCTGCGCGAAGCCGTTCCGCGAGAGCGAACGCGTCGATTGAAGGCCGGGAATGCCGGCCAGTGCGTTCTCGATGGTGAACGTCACCTGTTTCTCGACCTCGATGGGCGAGAGGCTGGGCGCGACGGCGTTGATCTGCACCTGATTGTTGGTGATGTCGGGCACCGCGTCGATCGGAAGCCGCTTGAGCGAGTACACGCCCAACGCCCCGACCATCACGGTCAGCAGCAGCACAAGCCAGCGGTTCTTGATGGAGAAATGAAGGATGGATTCAAGCATGGCAGGGGTTCCTTAGTGAGATGCGGTTGAATGGCTCAGTGCTCATGGGCCGCGCTGCCCTTGCCCAGTTCGGCTTTCAGAATGAACGTTCCAGCAACCACAAACTCCTCGCCCTCGACCAAGCCCCCGAGAATGGGCACGAGCCCGCCGACGGAGGGGCCGACCGTGACCGCCCGCTTGGCAAACGTGTTGGGCTCGCCTTTCACAGGGACGAAGACCGCTGGGCCGCCTTCGACCGTCTGCACGGCCTCATCAGGGACTGCCACCATCGGCGCAGCCTCCGGATTGGCAGGGTCGGTTGCGACGATCTCGACTTGCGCGAACATGCCCGGCTTGAGGGTCAATGCGGCGGCAGGCACCTCGATGCGCACTTGAGCGGTCCGCGTCGCGGCGTCGACGAGCGGGGCCACGAACGCGACCTGCCCTTCGAAGCGCCGGGCACCGGTCGTTCCGACCGCCACCCACGACTTGGCCCCAACGGCGATCTCATGAAGGCGGGCCTCGGGGACATCAGCCAGGACCCAGAGCGTGCTGGTATCTGCTAGCACCAAGAGCGCCTCGCGATCGGGGCTGACCAGTTCGCCCAACGTGACCTCGCGCTGCACCACCTGACCGTCGATCGGCGCATGCACCGTGTATCTCGGCGATATCTCCCCGGTCTTGGCGAGCTCTTCCACCGATGCCTGAGACATGCCGAGCAGGTGCAGGCGATTCTCCGAGCCGACAACAGCGGCTTCCGCCGCACGCTGCGAAGCCACCGCGGCCTTGTACTCCGCCTCACGTTTCTGCACTTCGGTGAGTGAGATGCCTTGGGACTGATCGAGTAGTGCCTTTGCACGCTCCCATGCAACCT
>CALMIW010000782.1 GCA_937864275.1 uncultured Dehalococcoidia bacterium | reverse complement strand
GGGCGGGCCACTCCCGTACATGGCGGGGTCCGGGTTGAGGCGGTAGGGGAGATCGTGTCCGGTCTCGCCGGCGAGCATTTCGAGAAGCGCGGTGTCGAACTCTCGGTCGCTGATGCGCAGCTTTGAGCTCACGGCGGCGCGGAGCTTGTAGATCGGTACCCAGAGCGAGCGTCCGCCCGACTCTGCCTTGGTTCGTTCGTAGCCCTCGCCGAGGCCGGCAAGGACGCGCTGTCGCCATTCCGGGCCGATGCGGCGATCCGCCGTGATCTCGTCGTGCGCGAAATCCAAATCGGCGGTCGGCCAGAAGCGCAGCAGCGAGGGCCCGGGAACGTGGTACGAGAAGTTCGCGACGCCGAGGGTCTTGGTCCACCGACGAAGGATCTCGTGGGAGATGTAGTCGATCGGAGTACCCGCACACTGGAACGCGTACCTGACCAGGCCCTCCTCGCATGCGCCGACGAAGTCCTGGTTGCGAGCGAACGGGTCGGGGCGCTCCCGAGCCTCGGCTCGCGCCGCGATCTCGCCGGTGTAGGAGCGGAGCACCTCCTCGATCGCCTGCTCTGTCGACCCCCACCCCAACTCACTTGAATCGAGGAGGGCCGAAGCCTTCTTGGAAAGGTGCACGATGTACCGCTCGCGAGTGGGGTTCCCCTGGACCTCGGTCCACCTTGCGGTAGGAACGGCGAACCCCTCCCCGACGATCTTCAAGTAGCCGACGAACTGTGGGTGCGCGAGAGCGAGCAGGTTCATGAGGCGGTCGTATGCACCCGCCCGGTCGGTCTGCATGTCTTGCACCCATGCCCGTCCGTCGTCCGTCAGCTGGTACTGCACGTCTCGGAAACCAGCTGCCGACGAAGCGGTGGCAGGGAGGTTGTCCTTGACCACGAGTCCCAGGCGCATGAGCTCCTTGAGTGCCTCGGAGACGTTGCGCACGTACCGCTTGGGGTTGTCGATCGCTGGCTTGTATGCAGCGATGTTCCCTGTGCCGGGATTCGCCAGCCCGAGCTGGATCATGTGGTCGACCATGAGGCGACGGATGCCTTCGAACGGGACCTCGTCGAACACTGCGGTCGCCGCGACCTCGAGATACGACAGCTCCTGGAGACGGGGGATGCCACGGCCGCCGGTCGTCACGCGGCCTCCTCGTCGGCCCAGTACGACGCCGGCCACGGACGATCGAGCTCGGGCAGAGCTCGTAGGTGACGCGAATGACGGTCGACGGTCGGCTGCGAGGCGCGCCACGCTGCGCAGACAGCTCTGGAGAAGACCGTCACGACGACGCCGTTGCGCACGACGAGGCAGATGTCGGCGCGGCTGGCCGAGTACAGGTAGCGACACCCTGGGCGTTCACCGGCGACCCGCGTCCACCAGCGCGGCCGGGACCGGCTGTTGGCCGACGCGAGGATCGACCGGATCTGGCGCACCGCCTCCGTGCTGGAGACCGTTGGGGCGACACGCTCCAGGTAGCGCTGGACGGCATGGTTGCTGATGGTGAGGCGGCGGTTCACGGTGGTCTCCTTCTGAGTGGCGGCTGGCTCACAGAAGTGAACTACGGAACTCCATATGTTGACAATGTGGTCTCGTGGCCCACGAGACCACGTAATTCGCTGTTATAAGTCCAAGTTCACACCCCGGAGGAACACTCCGGGCCCCTCGACGCCGTGCTCGTCGGGCATCGCGAACTCGATCATCGATGAAGCGGCCTGGGGCTCCGGTTTGAACCGCCCACAACGGGTAAAGACGGCCTCCGGCGTCGGACGCCAGGAACGCTCGGGCCTGCTCGGGCGTCCAGTGCTCGGTGTCGACCGGCGGGGCTTTGGCCGAGGAACGGCGGCCAACGGGTTCGTGCGCAGGGGACCGAGCCTCACCGCCAGACGAACAGCCCCGGCCAGCGAGGCCCTCGCCAGCCGGACCGTGTTGGGCGCCAGCGGCTTGCCCCGCTTGGTCCCGGTTCCCGCGGTCAACTGGCGCTGCCACGCCAGCACCACCTCTGGGGTCAGTGCACGGACCTGATGGCCACCGAGCCAGGGCCGCACGTACGCGTCAGCGTTGCGGCGGTAGTCGTAAAGCGTCTTCGGCGGCAGGCGGCCCACGGCGGCGATCCCGTCGGGGGACAGGTCGTGCGTCCCGGGGACGACCGGGACCCCGGCC
>CALMIW010000781.1 GCA_937864275.1 uncultured Dehalococcoidia bacterium | reverse complement strand
CGAGGGCGGGCCGGCGGGAGGGACGCCGGGCGGCGCCCCGCCAGTCGGCGCTCGAACCGGTGATCCCGTGGAGCAGGATCAGAGGCAGGCCGTCGGCCGGGCCGTTCCATTCGCGGTAGGCGAGCGAGAGGCCGCTGCCCGCGAGGCGCGGCAGGGGCGGACGGCGGGAAGTGATGACGGTCACGTCACGATCCTAGCGGTTTGGGGCAGGGCGGGCTCAGGGCGGGCCCATGCCCGGCGGAGCCACCTCCGCGGCCGGCGCAGGCGTCGAACGCTCCTGGAGCCACAAAAGCCAGGCGATGGCGACTGCGCCCAGAGAATCCGAGACCAGGTCGTTCAGCGTGTCCCATTCGCTCTGGACGCGGGTCGAGTGGAATACCTTGTCGCCGAGGTACTCATACACCTCCCAGCCGAACCCGGCTGCTATCCCCACAGTGATCGCGATCGTCAGGTGGTCCGTCCGGTTCGCCTCCCGCTGGCCGAAAGACCGCGGAGGATGTCGAACGTCCCCGCCGTGATCGCCGCCGTCCCGAGGAAGTGCGTCAACTTGTCGTACTCGTCGATGCGGGCGTACAGGTCCCCATCGGTGCCCAGGACGTCGGCGTAGCAACACACCACGGCAACGATGTGCGTGCCGAGCGAGAGCCCGCCGCGCCGCGCGAACACCAGTTCCCCCGCGAACATCAGCGCGAGCACGGCCACCTGCTGGAAGAACAGGTAGCCCCAGAAGTCGGTGAATCCTGGGCGGAGAACCTGGGCGACGCCGAGGTAGACGATCAGCGCCCCGAGACCAAGCCCCGAGATGCGCAGCCGGAGGATGGCCGGCCCGTCGAGCCCGCGTGCCCGCCACCACGCCGGAAGGCGTCCAACCCTGGCGGCGCCGCGGCCGGGCCGGGCCAGCACCAGCGCCGGCCCGAGCACGAGGCACGATCCGACAACCCCGTCGAGCCAGTAGTGGTTGCCAGTCGCGATCACCGTCAGCTGCATCAGCGCCACAGGCAGCAGCAGCACCGCCCAGAATCGTCCCCCCCGGTAAGGCAGGGCGAGTACGTACCCGGTCAAGGCGATCCAGCCGACGTGCAGGCTCGGTATAGCCGCGTACTCGTTCGCGAACTTGTGCTCGCGGCCAAGCGCGACAACCGTGTCCTCGATGCCGAGCCCCGGCATTAGCCGCGGCGGCGCCACCGGGTAGAGCGCGATGAGGACCACGGCGCCGACCGTGGAGAGCCCGAGGGCGTTGCGGTACAGCCGGTAGCGGACCGGGTCGGCGAAGTGGAGCCAGACCAGGACGCCGGTTATGGCAGCCAGGAACCCGTGGGAGTAAATCGTGCCGAGCACCCGGCTTACCGGCTCGCTGCCGGTCAGCCAGCGCTGGATATCCGGCTCGAGGAAGAGCCCGAGCCCGCGCTCGAACGAGATTACTCGCCCGGCGTTCGCGATCGCCTCGGACTCGGTGCTCACCAGGCTGAAGCGCGCGATCTCGTACAGCGTGAGCCCGCCCAGCACCAGGAGCAGTTCGCGCCCGAACGAAGCGGCGGAGGGCGCGTTCGCCTGCCCGCGCGCGGGACGGACGTTCAGCAGCAGCCCGGCGCCGGCGATGGCCATTGGGATGGAGGGGTGCCCCACCTGGGCAAAGGCCGCGACCGAGCCCGCCACGATGAGTGCCGCCGTGCCTGATCCCGCCACCCTCCGAAACGCCCACCCCGCGAGGACCAACGAGGCAATCAGCAGCAGGGACTCAACTGGCCCGTCTGGCAGTTGGACCTGGAGCGCTCGCACGAAAGCTTGCACCGGCACCTCCTCCGCCCGGGTAAGCCGGTTGGTGGCGTTGGTTACCTGCTATGGCAAATCACGATACACCGGTCGGTCGCGGTGCTCGTCATACGAACGAGTGATTGTAATGACAACTTGGCACGGGACGTATCGTCAGTATTGGGCCCTGCCGGGGAGCGCTAAGCCCGGCGAGGAAGCCGCACGCGGGCCGTGCACGGCATCAGCAGCGCGCCGCTGTCGTCCTCTTCCCACACGTCGAGCGAGACCTCGTCTCCTTCGATCGCGGTGACCTTGCCTTTGAAGGTCAGGTCTCGCTCGGGGAACGCGCGGGCGCGGTTCTGCCAGCCCATGCCGAGCAGGCGCCCCTTCGGCCCGGCCCAATCAACGACGAACTGCGAAAGCCACGCCCCCTGCAGCGGGCCGTGCACCAATACGTCGGGATGGCCCTCGACTGCCGCGTAGTCGCGGTCGTAGTGGATGCGGTGCGGGTTGTTCGTCGCCGCGCTGAAGAGGAACAGCTGGGCCCGGCTGGCGTTCTTCACCATCGGCGGCATGTCGTCGCCGATGGAGACGTCCTCCAGGTAGCGCTGGCCGGTCATCGGGCGATGCTCCGGCCCACGGCCCGGGCGACAACGGCGCCATCCTGGTTCGTGTAAGTCGTCTCCGTCATCTGCAGGACGAACGGGCCGGATCCGCCGGCCTTCTCTTCGAGCGACTTCAGACGCGTCACGGAGGTGATCGTGTCGCCGGCGAAGACGGGTTCGAGGAACTCCCACTCTTCGCCGCCGAACATCACGCGCTTCACGTTCAGCGTGACGCGCTTGCCCTCGCCCCGGTACAGCCCGTCCACGCGCACGTCCTCGAGGGGCCGGGGCGGGGTGAGCGACCAGGCAAGGAAGACCGGCGGCACGAGCGTCGTGCGGTAGCCCGCGTCGCGCGCCGCCGCCTCATCGAAATAGAGCGGGTTGAGGTCGCCGGCGGCCAGCGCGAACCGCCGGGCGTCGCGCGCGGTGATCGTCCCGGTAACCGGCTCGCTCAGCGGCTGGCCGATCATCGCGCGCGTCTCCTCGGGGATGAGCGAGCTCACGGTCTCAGCGGCCGGTGAAGTTCGGCGCGCGCTTCTCGAGGAATGCGGCCACGCCCTCTTTGAAGTCGTCCATCGCAAAGAGCGCCTGCAAGTGGACCATCAGGTGGTCGACGGTCGTCTCGTACGACTCCTCGAGGCCCTGGCGCATCATCCGCTTGGTCGCCTGGACGGCGCCGGGGGCGTTCACGCAGATCTCTTCGGCCCAGGCCTTCGCCGTCGCCATCAGCTGGTCACCGGGCACTACTTCGTTGACGAGGCCGGCTTCCTTGCACTGCTGGGCGTTCAGGGTCTGGCCGCGGAAGAACATCTCCGAAGCCTTCGCCCAGCCGATGAGGCGCGGGAGCAGCCAGGAGCCTCCGCTTTCGGGGAGCAGGTTGCGGCGCGCCGTCACCGCCGCCATCTTGCCGTTCTCCCCCGCGATGCGGATGTCGCAGAGCAGCGCCAGGTCCATGCCGTAGCCCGCGGCCGCGCCGTTGAGTGCGCAGATCACCGGCTTGTCCAGGTTCCAGAGGACCGTGGGCGGCGAGTTGCGCAGGTCGAAGAGCTGGCGGGCGACGGGCATGCGGCCCCCGCGCGCGCCAGGGTTGTTATCGACAAGGTCGAGGCCGGAGCAGAAGCCGCGTCCGGCGCCGGTGAGGATCACGCAGCGGATCTCCGGGTCGCGGTTCGCCTGGGTCAGCAGGCGGGAGAACTCGCTGAGCATCGGGCCGCTGATCGCGTTCATCCGCTCCGGGCGGTTGAACGTGAGCGTGAGGATGTGGCCGTCCTGCTCCGCGAGCAGCTGGTCGGTCGTGGCTTCGTAAGCGGGCATAGTCGTGTGGCTCCGAAAAGATTGGTGGCCGAAATGTAGCACGCCGTCGTCCGATCGCGCGGCTCCCGCTAGAACTCCAGGATGGCCCGGCCGGTGATCTGTCCGCTCTCCAGCGCGTGCACGGCTTCGTTGATTTCGTCGATCTTGAACCGGCGGGGCACACGCGCGCCGCGGCGCCGGTCTC
>CALMIW010000780.1 GCA_937864275.1 uncultured Dehalococcoidia bacterium | reverse complement strand
CGTCATGGTCGAGCCGCGAGAACCCCGCGTTCGACATCGACGACGAGCGGAAGGCATTCATCGAACAACAGCACCTGTTCTTCGTGGCGACGGCCCCAGCCGAAGCCGACGGGCTCTTGAACCTCTCGCCGAAGGGCCGGACGTTGCTGCGCGTGCTTGGACCGAACCTCGTGGGCTACCTGGACTACCCCGGCAGCGGAAACGAGACGGCGAAGCACCTCGACGGCGACGACCGAATCACGTTGATGTTCTGCAGCTTCGATGCCACGGCGGGGATCCTCCGGTTGTACGGCCGGGGGCGGCGCGTCGACCTCGACGCGCCGGAACTGGCGCGGCACCGGGCGTCGTTCAGCGGCGACTTCCATCCCTACGTCCGGCAAGCGTTTCTCGTCGACGTGGAGAGGGTCCAGACCTCGTGCGGGTACGCCGTGCCGAGGATGCAGTTGGCGAACGACCGCGACACGCTGGACCGCTGGTGCGAGAACCGGATGGAGCCACGCGAGATGGTCGACGGGGTACCACAGCCCGGGCGCTTCCAAAAGAAGGACGGGACACTGATGGCGGAGCGGTAGAGGCGCCAACGGGTGCCACGCTTCGCCCCATTGGACAATCCTCAGCTATCCTTTCGCGAGCCACACCAGGGAGAATTTGCGCTTGGCCGCCAGCGCCCCTTCCGGCCAGAGTGATCCGCCGGCTACCCAACCCACTCGCAAGCCCAGACTGAAGGACTTCGGCCTCACACCGCTGGTCGTCCTCTTCATCCTGAACGCGGTCGACGAGTTCGACCGTGCGGTGCTGGCCGTCGCGCTGGACAGCATCCGCGAGGACTTCGGGCTCTCCGACCTGACCGTGGGCCTGCTGCCCCTCGCGGTCATTTTCATCACCGGCATCATCAGCCTGCCAGCCGGCAACTGGTCCGACCGTTGGCGGCGGGTGAACATCCTCTCGGCCGGGGCGATGGTCTGGGGCACGGCTGGACTGCTCGCTGCAACGTCGACGAACTTCATCCAGCTGTTCCTCACGCGGGCGCTGCTCGGCTTCGGGCAGGGCACGATCGTGCCCACACATGGGAGCCTGCTCTCGGACTACTACCCGGTGAGCGTGCGTGGCCGGGCGCTCGGGTACCACCGTTCGGCGAACCCCCTGGGGCAGGTGGTCGGCGCGCTCGTGGGCGGGCTGATCGCGGGCGCGGTGGGCTGCCGCTGGGGCTTCGCGGCCGCGGCGGTACCGGGTGTGCTCCTGGGTGTCTACGCGCTGCGACTGCGCGAACCCGGCCGCGGCGAAGCCGACCTCCTGGCAGCGGCGAAGCAAGACCCGCTGTTCGCCAGCTTCCTCTCGGAACCGCCGGACAAGCTGGGGTTCTTCGAGAGCCTGGGAAGCGTCTGGCGGATCCGCTCGCTGCGGATGCTCATCTTCACGAACGCCGCGTTCGGCTTCTCGCTGTTCGGTGTCGTCTTCTGGATCCCGGCATTCTTCGAGCGGAAGTACGGGTTCTCGACGGAGGGGGCGGCGGGCGCGCTCGCTTTCCTTGCCTTTGCGGGGTTCGTGGGCACCTGGTTCGGCGGGCCGTACGCCGACCGCAGCCTGGTGAAGGGATTTGGCTACCTGGGCAAGATGGGGACATGGGGGGCCGGCCTGCTGGCCGTGACCTGGTCGCTCGCTTTCCTCATCCCGAACGCGATTGTTTGCATCGCACTCCTCACGAGCGGCGCGCTGCTGGCGTCGATCGGCGTGGGCGGGCTCGTCTCGATCATCGCCGCAGTCTCACCGCCGAGGATCCGGGCGCAGGCGTTCTCGGCCTTCGGCCTCGCGCTCGCCGTGTGCGGGGCGGCGGCGGCGCCGCTCGCGGTGGGCGGGGTTTCGGAAGCCTTCCAGGCGGGCGGGATGGATGACGGCGACAGCCTGCGCTGGGCCATGCTCCTCGGCACGTCGATCGTGATGGCGCTGGGGACATGGTTTGCGTACGAGGCATCGCGGACGTGCGCCGCGGATGCCCAGAAGACGATGGGCGACTTCCTCAATGACTTTCAGAAGCGGGCAGCCGCCCAGGCGGGCGCCGGGGACTAACGCAGGGACGCGACAGTCAGACCTACGCCTTCTTCGAAGCCGACCTGCGGCTCCCAGCCCAGTTCTCGCTTCGCGCGGGAGCAATCGAGCCAGAAGTAGCGGACGTCGCCGGCGCGAGGCGGGCCGTACCTGGCGGGCACCGTGTTGCCGGTGGCCTCGGCCAACGCGTTGAAGATGTGGTTGACCGTGATGCCTTCGCCGGTGCCGATATTCGCGACCAGGCCGCTACCAGCGGTGAGGGCGAGGACATTGGCGCGGGCGATATCGCCGACGTAGATGTAGTCCTTCTTCTGCTCGCCGTCGCCATCGATAGTGCACTGCTCTCCGGCGAGCATGAGGCCCGTGAAGATGGCGATGACACCCGCTTCGCCGTGGGGATCCTGGCGGGGCCCAAAGGCATTGCCGTAGCGGAAGATCGTGTAGTCGATCCCGGAGGTGCGCGCCGCGAGCTGCACGTAGAGCTCGCCCACATACTTCGACGTCCCGTAGTTCGAACGGGGTGCGATGGCATGCTCCTCCGTCACGGGAAGGGACTCCGGCTCGCCGTAGACGGTGCCACCCGAGGACGAGTAGATGAACTTCCGCACGCCGTTCTGCACACAGAGCTGGACCAGGCGGGCGGTGCCGCCGCCGTTCACCTCGAGATCGTGCACCGGGTCGGCGTTCCCTACTTTCACGCTCGCCTGGGCCGCGTGGTGGTTCACTACCTCGGGCTTGAAGTCCGCGACGATGCGTTCCAGTTCGCGGGCGTGGAGATCGACCTCGTGGAGGGTCGCAGCCTGAGGGACGTTCGACCTTCGGCCGGTCGCCAGGTTATCGACAACCGCGACTTCGTGGCCTTCGGCCAGGTAGGCCTCGACGATGTGTGAACCGATAAACCCGGCGCCGCCGGAAACGAGAATGCGCATGGGCACAGTTTGGAAGCACGGGCCGCAATAGGCGACGGCTCAGGCGGTCTGGGGCTCCCGCAGTTTCGCGAAACCCCAGCCGATCGCGGCGCAGCAGAGTCCCGCCAGGGCGCCGCCGAGGAGCAGCGGCCCGATGAACTCGCCCATGGACGCGCCGCTCGCCATCTGGGCGTACTTGGCAAGGGCGACGTTGGCGGCGAACCCGCCGGCGCCATCGGGCAGGTCGCGGCGGAACCGCGTCGCCGGATCGGGGTAGCGCTCGGTCGGCTCGGACTTGTGCCACAGCGCCACGACCTCGGCGTCGATCCGCACGCGGCGCGCGTCGGCCCGG
>CALMIW010000779.1 GCA_937864275.1 uncultured Dehalococcoidia bacterium | reverse complement strand
ACGCCGAGCCGGCCCAGCTCCGCGAGCGCCGCCTCGCCGTCGGCGTAGAGCCCCGCCTCGGACGGCGAGCCGTCGAGCCCGCCGTAGCCGCGGTACTCGGCGAGGAAGACGCCGAAGCCGCGGGCGCGGAGCCCGGCCGCGAGCGGCGCTCCCATGCCGGTCGCATCGCAGAGGAGGCGCTCCAGCTTCCACCGCCGGACGATTGCCTCGACACCGGCGGCGACGAACTCGAACGGTTCGCCGCGCCACGACGAGACGGCGACCACCTCTGCCGCCTCGTCCCCGAGGCGGGCGATGGTGAGGACGGTCGCATCGCCATCGGCTCCCTCGCCCGCGAAGTCGAGCCCGCCGACGTAGCGCTCGCCGGCCACGGGGGCGGACAGCGGCCCGAAGGCGCCTTCGAGCGCCCAGACCTGGGCGGCGCTGAAGAGCCGCCGCTCCGCCTGGGCGGCCACCAGTTCGTACTGGCTCTGGAAGATCGGGTGGCCGGCCCCGAGGCGCTCCCGCTCCTGGCGGACATAGCGGCCGTATTCGGGAAGGGCGCGCGCCACCTCTTCCCAGCCGGCCTGGTTGTGCCACGGGTGGAAGGCCGCGCGGGGATCGGCCGCCTCGGCGTCGTGCCTGCGGTTCGCTGCAACGGCCTTTTCGAGCAGCGAATCGCCCTGCCACGGGGTGCCGAAGAGCACGGTCGGCGCCCCGGTCGAGGCGGTCATCGGGCGGAACTGCCGGTTGAACCAGTCCTCTTCGAGGTCCTGCGCTTCATCCCCTATTAAAAGGATGGAGGCCGTGTGCCCGGCGACGTTCGCGGTGGGCGAGCCGCTGAGGAAGACCGCGGATGCCTCGCCGAGCCGCAGCGTGTGGCCTTCGACGGAGAACCGCCAGCCGTGGCGGGTGGCGGCGGCGCGCAGCCGTGCTGCCGTCCGTTCGAAGCTGATGCCCGCCTGGGGGTACAGCGTCGGCGCGCAGACCACGATGCTGCCGCCGCGCTGCTGGTGCGAAACGAGGAGGCCCGCGACGAGCGCGGCGGAAACCTCGTTCTTGCCGGCCTGGCGCGGCAGCATCACGGTGAAGGTCTCGCCCGGGAAGTCCCGGATGTTCCAGCCCAGGGAGAGGAGGATGCGCGCCTGGTACCGGCGCAGGCCGCTGGCGATGGTCATCCATCTGAGCGTGGCCGCCGGCGGCGTAACGCCCGAGGCCCGGGCGGCATCCGGGCCCCGGGGCTGCCTGGGGCTAAGCGGCCCTGCGGCGGCGGCTCATCGCCCAGGCGGCCGCGCCGCCAACCACGGCGAGCAGGCCGATCCCGGCGACCGGCAGGAGTGCGCCACCGCCATCGCCGCCGTCATCGGTCCCGGTCGCCGGAGGGGCGGGGGCCTGGGTGGTCGGCGTCCCTGCGGGTGCTGTCGAAGCACGCGTCGGCGTCGCGGTCGCGGCCGGTTGGGTGGCCGTCGCCGCCGCCGTGGTGGCGGTCGCGGTCGCGGCGGCCGTCGACGTCGCAGCGGCGGTTGGGGTCGCAGTCGCGGCGGCGGTGGTCGCGGTCGGCGCCGCTGTCGTCGCGGTTGCGGTTGCTTCTGCCGCGGTGACGATGACCGTCCCGGTCATCGTCGGGTGGATGGCGCAGAAGTAGGTGAAGGTGCCTGCCGCGTCGAAGGTCTTCGCATAGGTAGCGCCCGAGGCGAGCGTGCCGGAATCCATCCCGCCGGCGGCGTCGGAAGGCACCGTGTGGGGCCCGCCCGCCTGGTTGTTCGTCCAGGTCACGGTGTCGCCGATGCCAACGGTGACCGAGCCGGGCGAGAACGCGAAGTTGTTGATGGAGACGGCGGCGTTGGCCGCGCCGGCATCGCGGGGGAGTGCGGCGAGCATCGCGAACGCGCACGCGGCGGCGAGGGCAAGCAGCGCCCGGGGACGGAAGGCTAGGGGTTTCATTCGTGGTCTCCTCCGAGGGATCGATCCGGGGCGCGATCGCGGAGTAGTACGCTGCGCAACTATCTTGAGATTGCCAGGCGTGTTAAGCGAAAGTAAGGAACCAGATACTCAGGGGCAGGGAAGGAATACGGTGAACGCCGCCCCTTCGCCGGGCACGGACTTCACGGCGATGGTTCCGCCATGGCTCTTCACGGCGCCGAGCACCGACGGGAGCCCGAGCCCGTGTCCCGTCGGCTTGGTCGTGAAGAACGGGTCGAAGATGCGCTCGACAGTCTCGGGCGCCATCCCCGGGCCATCGTCGCTCACCTCGAGCGCGATGTAGCGCGGCGCCGGCTGCTGCACCAGCAGCAGTTCATCCGAGACCTCCAGCGGGTCTGTCACCGTCCAGGCGCGCACCGTCACTCGAGTTCCCTGCTCGCGCGTGGCCTCCAGCGCGTTCACCACGAGGTTCAGGACGAGTTGCCGGAGCTGGTTCGGGTCGGCATCCATCTGCGGGAGCCCGGCCGGCAGGTACTCGCGGACCGGCGTGCGGTTCCCGGGGATCTTCCCCGCATAGCGGACCATCTCGCGGGCGAGCGAGGCGAAGTCGATCCGCCGGGTCAGGGGCGGATTCGGCGCGGCGAAGGCGAGCAGTTGCTGGACCAGTTCCGATGCCCGGCGCGCCGCCTGGCGGGCTTCGCTGAGCGCCGCCGCGGTGTCCGGGTCATTCGCGCTCTGGGCCGCCACGTCGATGTTCCCGATGACCGCGCCGAGGAGGTTGTTGAAGTCGTGGGCCACGCCTCCGGCGATGAGGCCGAGGCTTTCGAGCCGGAGCGTCTGCATGCGCGCTTGTTCGAGGCGCACCTTTTCGGTGATGTCCCGGATCGTGACCGCCACGGCGAAGATGCCGCCCGCAGGGTCGAGCACGGGCGAGTAGGAGAACTCAGCCCAGCCGCCGCCGGAAGGTCCCGCGGCAACCCGGGGCCGAACGTCGGCCCCGCCGCCGAGCACTCCCAGGAGGTCCCCCATCACCGGGCGTTCCTCGGCGAAGGCCGGGATCTTCCGGACGCTTTCGCCCTCGGAGATTTCGACCCCGGTGAGGCGGCGGATGAGGGAGATCGCTGCATCGTTGGCGCGGAGCAGGGTGAAGTCGGCCGCCACCAGGGCGAGGCCGTCGCGCGAACTCCGGTAGACCGCATCGAGTTCCGCGTTCGAAGTCGCCAGGTCCTGCTCGGACCGCTTCACGCTGGTGATGTCGGTGTATGCGCCTGCGACGCGCGTCGGCCGGCCCTCGGCGTCGCGCTCCGTCACCTGGCCCCGAGATTGGAGCCAGCGCCATTCGCCGCCCGCCGTGCGCAGGCGCCACTGGCACTCATACGTGGGCGTCTCGCCATCGAGGTGGGCGCGCCAGGCCTTCGTGATCTCACGCAGGTCTCGGGTGTGGACGACGCGGAGGAAGTCGAAGGTCTCGCTCAGTTCCGGCGTGGAGTAGCCGTACTGCTCCCAGAACCCTGGCTGGTACTCCGTCACTTCCGTGGTCAGGTCGTGGTCCCAGAGCCAGACCCCTCCGGCAGCGAGCATCGCACGGGAGACCGGGTCGCTCAGAAGCGCGCTCAAGGGGCGAAGCGACGGCATGGGATCCTATCTCCTGCCGGGTATCCGGGCAGCGTGTGCAGGTGAGCGCGCTGAACTGGAGTCCCAGTCTAGCTGGATCGCGCACCGGACCGTCGCGCAATCACCGGGCCTTCCATGTGAAGCGCGTCACACAGCCGGTTTTCAGGGAGTCTCCACACCAAGCTCGGCGAGCAGCCCTCGCACCAGGGCAGCGACCTCGTCGCGCACTCGCCGCACGCCGTCGATATCGAGCTTCGCCGGGTCGTCGAGCTGCCAGTCCAGGTAGCGCTTGCCCGGGTAGAACGGGCAGGCATCGCCGCAGCCCATGGTGATGACGACATCGGCCGCGCGCACCGCGCCATCCGTGAGCGGCCTGGGGAACTCCCCGGAAAGGTCCAGGCCGAGCTCGGCCATCACCTCGACGACTCTCGGGTTGACCGCGCTGGCGGGCGCGGAGCCGGCCGAGCGAACCGCGACCCGCCCGCCGCTGAGCGACGCCGTCAGGGCCGCAGCCATCTGCGAGCGGCCCGCGTTGTGGACGCAGACGAACAGGACTTCGGGGTTCTCGGCGGAGGCTGGCATCCGCTTCGATGGTACGCCTCCCGGTTAACGGCGGGTGATCGCCGGCACCGGGGGATTGCCGGCTGGTGCGGTCTCGGGTAGCGTTCGTTGCAACGTGCAACTCACTGTGCCGCCGGGCCGCAAGGCGCCGGCCGCCGCGAAAGGAACGCCATGAGCCAGCCCGAAGAACACGGCCGCATCCACACCGAAATCGACGGTCACATCCTGAAGATCACCATCGACAACGTCGCCAAGTACAACGCCTTCGACCCCGAGATGATGCTCGAACTCTCCGAGGCGCTGACCACGCTGGAAGACTCTCCCGACCTCTGGGTGGGAGTGCTCTGCGCCGAAGGTCCGCACTTCACCTCCGGACTGGACATGCCGAAGTTCTTCGGACCGACGGCTACCTCCCGGCCTACGCCCGAGGGCAACGTCGACCCGTTCGGTGTCAGCCGGCGGTGCACCAAGCCCATCGTGACCGCCGTGCAGGGCATCACCTACACCATCGGCATCGAGATGATGCTGGCGGGTGACATCGTCGTCGCCGCCGACGACGCAAGGTTCTGCCAGATGGAAGCGAAGCGCGGGATCGCTCCGCTCGCGGGCGCGCACTTCCGTTTCCTCTCCCGGACCGGGTGGGGAAACGCGATGTACCACCTGATGCTGTGCGACGAGTTCGATGCCGCAGAGGCACACCGGATTGGCCTCGTGCAGGAGGTGGTACCGGCCGGCACCCAGGTCGACCGTGCGATGGAACTGGCCGCGAAGATCGCCGCGAACGCGCCGCTCGGAATTCGAGTCACCAAGATGGCCGCGCGCGCGTTCTTCGATGCCGGAGAGAAGGCGGCGATCGCCGCCATCCCGGAGATCCGCGCGACCGTGCTGGAGACCGAGGACGCCCGCGAAGGCATCCGCTCTTTCGTCGAACGGCGGGCGGCGAAGTTCCAGGGGCGCTGAACCCAGGCGGCGGGGCGTGGGGCGTTGGAAGCCCGCCGCCCGTCCTCCATACTCGAACGATGATCGGCAAAGAGGACCTCATCAAGTACGTCACCAACGTCCACGCGCGCACCTACGAGGCCGTCGAACGGCTGCGCGACGAGGATGTCGACTGGCGTCCCGCGCCTGGAGAGTTCAGCGCCGGCGAGCTGGTGACGCACATCGCCAACACCCGCCTGATGAACCTGGGCGGCGTCCAGACCGGGGAGGTCCACTACAGGGGCCACACCGTGAGACCCGGCACCGACGCGCTCGGGCTGCGCAGGCTCACGCTGCGCACGGGCAAGAAGGTGATCGCCGGGCTCGTCGATGCGGACCTGGAGAAGTTCATCCCTCAGACTATCGGTGAACCGTTCCCGGCCTGGCGCCGGGTGATGGGCGGGCTGATCGAACACGAGACGCATCACCGCAGCCAGCTGTGCGAGTACCTGCGG
>CALMIW010000778.1 GCA_937864275.1 uncultured Dehalococcoidia bacterium | reverse complement strand
ACCCGTGCTTCAAGTGCTTTCGAACGCATCCGGCTCGCGCGCCACAACGCGGCCGTGGCGGCCGTGTTGCGGGAGTCTTGGGGATAGCCTTTGTCTGTTGCTCAGGCCTTGAGGCCCGCGGCCCACCGAATCAGTCGGTGCCCAGGCGCCCTGTAATCGCCGTCACGCCCGCGAGCACCAGGCCCATGACCACACCTGCCGCCAGCGCTCCCGTGATGGCCTGCCAGAGCGGCAGACGGCTCGAGACATCGAACGCCAGCCTTCCGCTCGGGTGCGTGGTGCAGTCGAACTGAAGAGCGCCTTCGCCGGGTGGGATCTGCAACTGTGTGGTCTCGCCCGGGCCGACCGTCACCCAGCCGACTGTGTGGGCGACCACGTCCTGGTTCACGATGGTGAGGGTACCGCCCCGGCGCAGTTGGATTTCCGATGGCTGAGAGACCGGATAGCCGTTGGCGATGGCTTCCGCCGTGCCGGGAGCGATGAGCATCTCGCTCGAATCGGAGCCGGCATCGCCCGCCCCGAGCGCCGCCCACCAGGCGAGTGAGACTATCAGCGACGCCGTCGTACAAATGGCGACCCACCCCAAGGCCAGCCGAAAGCCCGGCGGGATGGAACCCGGCCGGGCCTGGATCGTCGTTGGGATCGATTGGGCCTGCACCGGCCTAGCTGTCCACCAGGTAGAGCGCCGGGTAGAAGAACACCCACACGACGTCGACGAAGTGCCAGTACATCACGGTGCCTGAGATGCCCCAGTGGCTCTTGCTGGTAAAGCGGCCCTTGCGCGCGATGTTCCACGCCATGGCGAGGAAGACGATGCCGCTGACAACGTGCGAGGCGTGGATGCCGGTCATCGTGAAGAACACCGTGCCGAACACTTCTTCGCGGGTGAAGTGCGCCGTCTTCCACTCATAGGCGACGCCGCCCGCGAAGATGATTCCCAGCAGGATGGTCAGCAGCAGCATCTGCGAACAGAGCTTGGAGTTGCCTTTCTCCATGGCGGTTTCGGCGGTGAACGCCGTCACGCTGCTGAGGAGAAGCACGATGGTGATGACCAGCCCGAGGACCTGGTCGACATGGTCCTGGTGGATGCCTTCCAGGAAGAAGCGGCTCGAAAGCAGCAGGCCGAAAATGACGCTTTCCGAGAAGAAGAAGAGCCAGAGGCCGACGCGGTTGAGGACCAGGGGGTTGTGATGGGCTGCATGTTCTGCCGGGGCGTGCACTGCCATTAGTGGGCCTCCTCGGCGCGCCAGATGCGGTAGACGTGCATGAAGTACCAGACGATGAGCCACGCCTTCACAAGGGCCGCGGCGGCGAGCCCGAGGAAGCGCGCCTGGTCGTTCGCCAGGCCGACGGCGAAGAAGTACTCGGCGATAGTCACGATGGCCAGGAAGACCGCCACGACGTAGCCCTTCTGAAATGCTCCGAGAGAATTAAATGCTCCCAAGTGATGCCTCCAACGGTCGAGTCAGTGAGGAGATGGGTCGGTCGGCGATAGCGCTTAGCCGCCGCCACCTCCACCACCACCGCCGCCGCCGGCGGGTGCAGGGGCAACCTGCGGGAATGTCGCGTGCGGCGGCTTGGGCAGGCCGTAGTCATACGGGTTGCCCGTCACGCGGGGAGGCGAAGAGAAGTTCTCGAGCGGCGGGGGCGAACTGGTCTGCCATTCCAGCGTCCGCGCGTGCCACGGGTTCGCCTCGGCGATCGGCCCCCGGATCCAGCTGTTGATCATGTTGTAGAAGAACACCAGGAAGCTCGCGCCAAGCAAGAATGCCGAAAGGCTGACGGCGAGGTTCACCGGCTGGTACGCCTCGGGGTAGTCCGCGATGCGCCGGTTCATTCCCTGGATGCCCGGCCAGTGCATCACGAAGAACGTGATGTTGAACCCGATGAACATCCACCAGAAGTGCAGCTTGGCGAGCCGTTCGTTGTACATCCGGCCCGTCATCTTCGGGAACCAGTAGTAGAGGCCGGCGAACAACCCGAAGATTTCGCCGCCGACGATCGTGTAGTGGAAGTGCGCCACCACGAAGTACGTGTCGTGGAGGTGGATGTCGGTCGGCACGTCGGCGAGGAAGATGCCCGTCACGCCGCCGCACGCGAAGTTGAAGATGACGGCGATGGCAAACAACATCGGCGTCGTCAGCCAGAGGCGCCCCATCCAGATCGTGCCGAGGGCGCAGAGAAAGATGAGGCCCGTCGGGATCGAAATCGCCTCCGTCATCATCAGGAACGGTCCGTGCAGGTAGTTCGGCATTCCCGAAGTGAACATGTGGTGGGCCCAGACGATGCCGCTCAGGCCGAGGATGCCCATGAATGCACCCACGGCATAGCGGTACGCGTAGAACGGTTTCCTCGAGAAGTGGGCGATGACCTCGAGCGCGATGCCGAACCCGGGAATCACCATGATGTACACGGCCGGGTGCGAGTAGAACCAGAAAACGTGCTGGTACAGCAGCGGGTCGCCGCCGTTCGCCGCATCAAAGAAGCTCATCCCGCCGACGCGGTCCAGAGTCACCATCAGCAGCGCGACTGCGAAGCCCTGGGTATAGAGCAGCGCCAGCCACGACGTGACGAACATCGCCCAGACGAACACCGGCAGCCGTCCCCAGGTGAGCCCCGGAGCGCGCATGTAGATGATGGTCACGATGAAGTTCAGCGCGCCAAGGATCGACGTCAGGCCGAAGGTGATGATCGCCAGGTTGAAGAACGTCTGCCCAGTCTGCGTGACGACAGAGAGCGGCGGATAGGCGGTCCACCCGGTTTCCAACCCGCCCACGAATGGCGTGGCCAGCAGCATCACTGCCGTCGGCGGCACAAGCCAGAACGTGAGGGCGTTCAACCGCGGGAAAGCCATGTCCTCCGCGCCAATCATCAACGGGACCACGTAGTTCCCGAGGGCGCCGATGACGCTCGCCACCGCGACGGCAACCATCAGGATGCCGTGCATCGACATGAGCGAGTTGTACTGGGCCTTGCTGAAGAATTGGAGCTCGTTCACGGCCAACTCGGCGCGAATGAGCATCGCCAGGCTGCCGGCGAGCAGGAAGACGATGAGGAAAGTCACTCCGTATTGGATGCCGATCACTTTGTGGTCGGTGTTGAAGGTGAAGTACCGTGCCCAGCCCTTCGTCGGCGAGGGATAGGTCTTCAGCCCGAACCACTCGCGGCCCCAGCGTCCCCACATCCCCACGCCCATCAGCCAGCCGATAAGCCCGAAGCAGTAGCCGACCGAGACGTTCAGGTCGCGCTCCCACACCTCCGGGTAGCCGAACGCCCAGCGCAGAAGCGCCGCGACAGCCATGCCGAGGTAGAACCCCATGAGCCCGAGACCAAGCCCACCGAAAACCGAGTTGAGTCGCAACATCGCTACTGTCCCTTCGCCGCGGCGGTCTGGGAGTTCACCCATTCCTTGAACTCATCCTGTGAAACGACCTTCACCGGGAAAAGCATCCCCGAGTGGTCAAGGCCGCAGAGCTCGGCACATTGGATGCGGTAGGCGGCGTCCTCGTTGTAGCTGCCGAGTTCCGTGGGCTTAACGGTCATGAAGGTGGTGCGGCCTGGAAGCGCGTCGATCTTCAAGCGGAAGGCCGGGATCCAGAACGAGTGGATCACATCTGCGGCATCGACATCGAAGCGGATGACCGTGTCCACAGGGAGGACGAGCTCGTTGCCCGCGCCCTGCACCTTCACGCCGCTTTCGGGATACTCGAACTGCCAGAACCACTGGTACCCCGTCGCGTGCACCACGAGTTCGGCGTCGTATTCGCCCCAGCCGTTCCCCGTGCGCTCTTTCGAAAGCGCCGCCAGCCCCGTCATGCCGGGGTAGATCATCACGAGCAATGCGAGTGCCGATGTGATCCCCACCCAGACGCGCGGCCCGGTGCCGACGCCGAGGAACGTTGCGCCCGTCTCTTCCGGGCCCTTGGACCGGAAATTGAGCACCGCATAGGCGATCACCGCGATCACGAACGCGAAGACCGGGGTACCCATTGCGACGAGGATGAGGAAGATTTCGTCGAAATCCTCCGCTTCGTGCGATCCCACGGTTGGGAACCAGTCGAGGAAGACAGTCGCCTCCCCGACCGCTGTGAGAACAACCCACAGCAGGACTGCTGAGATAACGTGTCGGCTCACCAAACACTCCGGCATGGATCCGGGCGGCATCCGGACGTTAGTTCGATATTTACGGTGAAGCTAACGAACCGTGCAACCCCGAACGAACACCAAAGTCGGGCCTTTCGGCCATTGGGGCCAGCTGCATCTTGTGCAAGACAGACTCCCGTCCCTCTGTCACCGGGCGCTTGGAAGTCGTCGCGCGGGCCGTTACCTTGCCGCCCGTCTCGCGTTTCCTCGAAGGAACGCCGAACCTAAGGAGCACCTGCGATGAACACGAACGTCGACCACCTCGAACTGAAAATCGACTCCGCCAACTCGGAGTTCTACAAAGATTTGCTCCAATTTCTCGGTTGGCGCCCCATCTATGAAGGCGAGGGCATGCTTGGTATCGGCGCCGGTAAAGGCCCGAGTCTCTGGTTCTCGAATGCCGGTAACTCGTCGCGGAATGACTACGACGCCCCGGGCGTGAACCACATCGGGATTCACGCCGAATCCCAGGGCGACGTCGATGCCACGGCGGCATACCTCAAAGGGAAGGGCGTTGCCGCGTTGTTCGAGACTCCCCGCCACCGCCCGGAGTTTGCCACCGCGGAGGACCAGACCTACTACCAGGTCATGTTCGAGTCCCCGGGCCGCATCCTCTTTGAGGTCGTCTACACCGGCCCCAAGCAGTAACGCGCCGCCTCCGTGCACGGGCGTGCCTCGCCGTCCCGGACGAGCCGGGTAGGCCTGCGATTCGCCGCTCGCGCCAACCAGCCACTACGCTGGATGCCGGAGGTGGTCGTTGGCCGATCTGCTCGCACCGGGGCTCTGGTGGCTCCACGGCACCCGCGGTTCCAACGTCTATCTTGTCGAAGCCGAGGACGGCCAGCTCGCACTCGTCGACACCGGCTTCGGCTCCAGCGCCGGGGCGATCCTCGATGAGGTCCGCGCGCACGGCGGCAAGCTCTCCGCGATCCTCCTCACCCACGTCCACACCGACCATTCCGGTGCCGCGGCGGCCGTGCGCTCCGCGACCGGTGCGCGCGTCTTCCTCGGAATGGGCGACTGCCTCGAACGCGCGGGCCGCTTCGTCCTGCATCCAGCGGTCGGCCGGACCCACTTTCGTCGCCGGCTCACACGCAGGCGTCGACGTCCCGCTGACGGGGGAGTGCGACGTGCTCCCCGGGATCCGCGCTTTCCCGGTGGCCGGCCGCACCCCGGGCGCCTACTGCTTCGTCGTGGATCGCCTGGGTGCGGCCTTCGTCGGCGACCTCGTCATCAGCCACGCCGGCGAGCTCACCCGTTCCATGAAGTTCGCGAATAGCGACGACGCACAGTACCTGCAGTCCATCCGGAACTTTGCCGCCGTCGCTCCGTCCATCGCGCCGATGGACTGCGCGGTCTTCTCGAGGCGGA
>CALMIW010000777.1 GCA_937864275.1 uncultured Dehalococcoidia bacterium | reverse complement strand
CACGCAAGAGAGGCATGATCACCAACACGGCGAGGACCGCGTACGCAACGCCGAGCACGCCGGTGACCTTCGCCTCCGCCTTGAGACCGCGAGACCACATGAGCCCGGCGAGCAGAAGCACGAGGAACACGGTGTCTTCCTTGAAGGCCAGCACAGAAAGCGTCGCGGCGACGGCGACCCGGCCACGGCCGGCCACGATTGCCCAGGCCGCGAGGAACACGGGAAAGGTGGCCATCACCTCCGGGTGAAAATCGAATGCCAGCGCCCGGTGGAGATAGGGGTTGGCGAGGTAGGCAACCACCGCCGCCCAGGCGAAGGGCGGAGACCCAGCAAGGCGGCGCGCGAAGAAGTAAAGGGGGATCGCCGCCAGCGCCGCGACGACCGACTGCGAAACCATGAGGAAGTACGGTCCGGCGCCCAGCCAGTACGCGGGGAGGTACGCGAGGAGGACCGGTTCGAGGTGCTGGCCGGCGAAGTTGTAGGAGACAAACGAAGTCTCGAACCATCGGCCGCGGGAGGTGTTGAAAATGATCTGGTCAAAGAATGCCAGGTCGAACGCATTCGTCTCGAACGATTGCCACCTCAGGTTGGACGTGCGAATGAAGGCAGCCATCGCGAGAGCGGCCGGGAACATCGCGCCGCAAAACCAGAGGACTTCGGGGTGACACCTGCCTAGAGTGCCCAGGCCGATCCGCAACCCCGGCAGGCCTCCGGCGGGTCGTCCGACTGCATCTTCGCCCGCCATTCCTCGTACTGGTTGCCGTTCCATATCTCCTCCAGGCTCATTAGTCCGGTGTTGCCCAGGATGAGCGAACTGTACGGGGCGTCGGTGAAGGGCGCGATGCAACACGGGAGCACGTTGCCGTTCGCGGTGATGTACATGAGCGACGTTGGCCTCCGGCAGGCACTCCACGGCCGGGCCTCGTGGCCGAGAGCGTGCGCGCCGGGCAGGGCCTCGTTGGAACCCCGGAGCGTGACTCCAAGCTCCCTCGCCAGGCCTTCCGCGGCGGCGAGACCCGCCCGGTCCTCCGCCTCCATCCGGCCATAGAGCGCTTGCTCCGCCCGGGCGAGGTTTCGATCGGAGATGACGAGCCGTTGGACGTAGACCTCGGTGATCCCGGCGTCCGCGGCGATCCGGACCAGGTCTGGAAGCTCCTGAATGTTCGACTTGAGGCCCGTCATCCAAAGGGAGACCCGGGGTGTGGTGCTCCCCAGCCGCTCCCTCGTTTCGTTGAGTGCGCCGGCGTTCGCGATGACGCGCGAGAACATGTCGGCGACCCGGACCAGCCGGTATGTCTCGGGCGTGGCGGCATCGACCGAGATCCGGACCTCGTCGAGGCCGGAAAGGACGAGAGCCTCGAGCAGGCCCCCGCGAAGCAGCAAGCCGTTGGTGTTGAAGAGCGCGTAGGCGCCGCGTTCCTTCACCACCTGGATCAGCTCAGGGAGTCGCGGGTTCAGCGTGGGCTCGCCGATGCCGTGGAGCACAACCCGCCGGACGGCAGGAAGTTGGTCGAGCAAGCGCCGCGCCGTCTCTGGCATCAGGTCGGCGGACGTTTCGGGCATTCCCCATGACTGGGGACAGGTAGTGCACTTCAGATTGCACCGGTTGGTGACCTCGAGGTAGAGCTCTTCGGGCGGCGCCCTGCGCTCAAGGAGTTCCCGAGTTTGGACGGCTGGCGTGGTCATACTGGCATCTCCGAGTGAGGATTGGCCTGGACGATCTCGAAGTCGGGCTGGAACTGTTCTTCGTCGCCGCGGACGAAGATGCGGTCGATCTGTTTCACCATGTTCTGGCCCGGGTAGCCCGGCACAATGAGGCGGATGGGGTAGCCGTGGTTCGTGCTCAACGGAGCGCCGTTCACGTGCGTGGCCAAGAGGGCGCGGGAACTGTCCAGCTGATTCCGATGCCACGTGAAGCCGTATCCACTCAGGCTATGGAAGGCGACCGAACCCGCGCCGGCGCGTTCTCGCGCAAGCGCAAGGACATCTGAGACGCGCGGTCCGCGCCACGTGGGCACCTCCGTCCAGCCGCTGACGCAACTCAAGCGAATACGGTCCGCAACGCTCGGCAGTTGCAGGATTTCGTCGTACGTGAGCGCGAGGGGCGCCTCGACTTCGCCTTCGACGATGAGGCGGTATCCCGTCGTGTCGACGGGGTCCTGGCGGCCGAAGAGCGTTTCCACGGGGAAGTCTCCCGGACCACCGCGCTCCTCCTCTGGGATCCGGCCGATGAACAGGTTCCCAAACCGCCGCGTCCGCGCACTCGTGTTCTGAAACGCCAGGGCGAGCCCCATGCCGCTGACGGCGATACCGGCCAGCACGGTCCGTCGACTGATCGCCCCGCTTCGCGTTTCGGCGAACTTCGCGACGCTCCTGTCGGCTGGGTTCGTGGCGGAAACACTTCGCCATGCCGATGTGAGGTGCCAGGCGAGGTGGATAGTCACAAGCGGAGCACCAGCGATGGCGGCCCAGAGGTGGACCTGCACCGGCTTCGCCTCGATAGGCCAAATGTTGGTCGCCGTGTAGTAGTAGTGGAACAACATGTAGAGGCCGCTGAAGTAGAGGATGAAAAAATCGACAGCGAGCAGCGGCGAAAGCGTTCGCGGGATGAGCGAGGGTGGTCCGGCGGCCTTGTAGCGCGCCAGGCCGACGTAGTACCCGCCAAAGCGGAGGGACGTGCTTGCGTACTTCGCAAGCAGGAATGGGATAGAAGCGAGCCCCACGTAGAAGTGCACGAAGCGGACCGGCGTGAACCACGGCGGCAGGTTGTAGTTGAACGTGTAGAGATAGAAGAACGCACCGCTCGCGAACATCGCCGCAAGCATCAGCGTGAGGATCAGCCCGACCTGTGCGGTCAGTCGCGTGCTCGTGTAGGGAGGCACTTCATGGGTCACGGAAAAGCTCCAATCCCAGTTGCGCCGCCAGTGCCTTCGTCGCAGGTGCCGCAAGCGAGTGCCCGATCGAGTCCAGGACTGTGCGGAAGCTCGAGCCGTCGTCGATGTCCGTCAGGGTGCTGAGCACGTGGACCCTCAGGCCCGATGCGCGGGCGTTTTCGAAGAGCCGGGAGAA
>CALMIW010000776.1 GCA_937864275.1 uncultured Dehalococcoidia bacterium | reverse complement strand
CCGAGCGCCTCCAAGACGTCGGCGTCGGTGACGCCGACGCCATCAACATCAGTCCAGATCGTGTCGACCCGTGGAGCTAGGTAGCTGTCGGCTCTCCGCCGGAGAGCCGAACCCTCGGTGGTCGCGTCGGCGGTTCTAAGGAGCGACTCTGCATTCTCTGTTGCTGCCTCGACGACGTAGTCGAAGCGGAAGTATGCCTGGTCCTCGATGACTGCTCTTGCTGGTCGCCAGAACCCAAATGTCTGGCCTCGATCGTCCCAGCGCATGTAGTCAGCGAGCGCATCGATGAACGGCTCTCCGACTCGAAACAGTCGGGAGCCTGGTCGCCCGATCGCAGAACGTCTGAAGTAGGTCCCCGGGCGGTCGATGACCGAGCGGAAGCTCGATCGGAGGACATCCCACGCGACGAGTGGCATCGAGTTGAGATGGGCGGCCTTGCCGGGTGGGGTGAGTCGGTACGACCGGAACTTCTCGTCCGACCGGTCGATCGCCCGGGAGAACCGAAGGTTGCCCGGGTGATCGCACAGGAGGCCTTCAGCCGACCGCTGGATGCCGAACCACATGTCCTCGAGGTCGTCGATCGCCGCGGTGAGTTGACCGACGTGCCCGCCGGACTCGATCGCATCGAGTGCGTCTTGTTCGGCGATCGCCTCTCGCTCCAGGTCGAGCATCGCTGGAAGCTCGGACGTCGCAACGTCAAGGCCTTCCGCCCCTTCGTCGAGCAAGTGGTCAAGGACCCGCGGCATCACGGCGTCCACGGCGAACTGGAGCGACGCGATGGAGCCATCGAAGACTCGAAATCCGATCGCTAGACAGCGCTGCCACGCACCGAGGAGCGATGTGGGATCGTGTGCCGGCGCCAGGGTAGGAACGCGCGGTCCCCTGCCGTATCGGTCGAGCCGGCCGATACGTTGCTCGAGCCGGTTCGGCGAAAGTGGCATGTCGAGATAGACCGCAAGGGCAGCGAACTGAAGGTTCCGCCCTTCTTCAGCGGACCTGTCGCAGACGAGGAGCCAGCACGGATCCGCCTCGTCCTTGAAGCGATCGAGGCCCTGCTCGACCTCGGCCGGGTCTTCGCCTGTGATGTGGGTGGCGACCGAGCGTTCGCCGTGATGCTCGGCCAACGCTGCAGCCACACTCCCCGCGTGCGAAGCGAACGTGGTGAAGACGACCGTTCGCCGTCGGGAAGCCGCCCGAAGCTCGAAGAGGTACGAAGCGATTGGAGCCGGCTCAAGCCGCTCGGCCCTCTCCAGGATCCCGCGTTCGGTGTCGTCGACCGGGATCGAGCGGAGAGCAGCTTGCGCTCGAGCGTCGAGTTCCGCCTCCTCGGCCCCGTCCCTCGTCGGAGCGAGGCGGTATCGGGCGCATGCC
>CALMIW010000775.1 GCA_937864275.1 uncultured Dehalococcoidia bacterium | reverse complement strand
TCCGCGGTGAGGGTCGCGTTGGTGTATCCGTCCTCGATCAGCGGATTCTCCACGCGCACCCAGGGCGACCGGCGCACCTCCTCGTCGCCCGCGAGGAGCGCGTCGATCGAGTTGTCGACGAGCATGGTGATAGACACGGAATCGGCGGGCTTGAGCGGGACGGTCTCCATGCGCGCAGCATACGGCGCGGTGGGCGCGCTGATAACGCTTCTGCCAGCGTGCGCTGATAGACTGATTTCATATGAAGCGTGCCAACACCCGCCCGGTCCGCGCCGGTTCCGTCACCATCGGCGGCGGCAACCCGATCGTCGTCCAGTCCATGTGCGCCACCCGCACCCAGGACATCGAAGCCACCGTGAACCAGGCCGAGATGATCCACAACGCCGGCGCCGGCCTTGTGCGCATCGCCGTGGACAACCCGAAGGACGTTGAGGCGCTCGCCGTCGTCCGCCAGCGCGTCCCGCAGGCGAACCTGGTGGTGGACCTCCAGGAGAACTACCGGCTCGTGACGCAGGTGGCGCCGCACGTGAACAAGGTGCGGTACAACCCCGGCCATCTCTACCACCACGAGAAAGAGAAGCCGGTGAAAGACAAGGTCGCGCTCATCGCAGAGACCGCCGTGAAGCACGATTTAGCGCTTCGCGTAGGTGTTAACTGCGGTTCGGTGGACCCAGCGATGGACGAGAAGTTCCGGGGCGCCGACCCGCCCGAACTCGACGGCGTGACGGCCATGGTGGAAAGCGCGCTCGAACACTGCCGCATCCTCGACGACCTGGGATTCAGCCGGTACGTCGTCTCGATGAAGGACAGCGACCCGCGCAAGGTGATCGAAGGGAACGTCCGCTTCGCGGCCGCTCGGCCGGACGTGCCCCTGCACCTCGGGGTGACCGAGGCCGGGATGCTGCCGGACGGCGTGGTCAAGACACGGATCGCGTTCGAGCAACTGCTCAGCCGTGGCATTGGCGACACGCTGCGGGTCTCGCTGACGCTGCCCTTCGCCGACAAGTGGAAGGAAGTCGAAGCGGGGTTCCAGATCATCGCGGACGTTGAGGCCGGCAGGTTCCGCTCCGTCCCGGTGTTCCAGGACCACGGACTCAACATCATCAGTTGCCCCAGCTGCAGCCGGGTGGAGAACGAAGCGTTCGTCGACCTCGCGTTCAAGGTGAAAGAGATGTCAGCTTACGCGAAAGAGTACGACATAACTATTGCCGTGATGGGGTGCCGGGTGAATGGGCCGGGAGAAACCGACGACGCGGACCTCGGACTCTGGTGCGCGCCGACCTTCGTGAACCTCAAAAAGGGCGAAGAGGAACTCGGCGCCTTCCCCTACGACACCGTGCTGGATCGCCTGAAGGTCGAACTCGACCAGATCATCGAAGAGAAGAAGACGGCGGGCGCACGGGTGTAGCTACTGCGGCGCAAAGAGCGCGAGCGACCACTCGCTGCTGCCATCGTCCGCCCGCTCGAGAGCGAGCGAGATTATCATTCCGGCGCGCTCCCATTCCGCGTACTCAGCGTTCGCGCCAGCGGCGGCACTCCATCCGCGCTTTTCCAGCTCGGAGGCGTAAAACCCGCGGACATCGACCGCCGGCGCGTCCCAGGTGTAGCGGCGGATGACGTGTGCGGGTGTCGTTGTTCCCTGGATTTCCTGCTCCCACTTCATCTCTGCTCCGGGCGGAGCCAGCCTTCCATCGGCGGCTTCCATAAGCGCGCTGCCACCGTCGTCGCCGCCACACGCCGCCAGCATCGCGGCCACGAACAGAACAGCCGAAGGCCAAACCCGGACAAATCGCATACCTGATCCTCGACGCCGCCCGCACGCGCGCGCAGAATGGCCGCCATGCGAGTTACGAACATCACCCGTTACCCCGTGAAATCGATGCGCGGCGAGGCCCTCGAAAACGTCGACATCGACTTCGTCGGCCTTCCGTTCGACCGTGCGTTCGCCTTCGTCCAGGACGGTGTGTTCTCGCCGTTCCCCTGGTTCACGGCGCGGGACTGCCCCCAGCTCCTGAAGTGCCAGCCCACGCTCAGCGATGACCGCTGGCCCACGGTCCGAGTAGCCACTCCCGAAGGCGACTTCGACCTCGCTGGCCCCGAGTTTCGGCAGAAGTTGCAGGAGTGGAGCGGCTTGTCTGCCTCGCTGCGCACGGACTACCGCGGGTGCCAGGACGTCGCGTATGTCTCGGTCATCTCCACGGCGACCATCAAGGCGCTGGCGGAGGCCGGCGGCGTAGAAGTCGACCACCGGCGCTTCCGCATGAATTTCGTCGTCGACATTGGTGACGAACCGTTCGCGGAGAACGCCTGGGCGGGCAAGGCGGTGGCGATCGGCGGAGCCACGATCGCGGTCCACGAGCCGGACCGGCGGTGCAACATGATCACCTTGCACCCGGACACCGGCGAATCGTCGCCCGCCGTGCTCAAGATGGCTGGCGAGCTGAACAACGCCTGCGCCGGGATGTACTGCTCTGTGCTCGTCGAGGGCACCGTCGCGGTAGGCGACCCGGTTTCGCTCGTCTAGAATCCCCTCGAACATTCGGGGGTGAGATATGCCGAATCCTGTTGTCAGTTTCGAGATTCGCGGGCCAGACACGGCCGCGCTGCGCAGATTCTACGGCGGTGTCTTCGGCTGGGAGATGTTCGAGTTCTCGCCGGCCTACGCGGGTGTGGAGACGAGCAGCCACACGCACGACGAAGCCACGGGCGCGACGACCTACACCGGCGGAGACGCCTTCATGAACGACGGGGTCGTGATTGGGAGCAGCGGCGGGCAACCCGGCTGGAAGTTCCCCGGCGAGCCGCGCTGGCGCGGTTTCGAGACCGGCATCGCCGGCGGCATCGCATTGGCGCCCGGCCCTTCCCTGACGTTCTACATCCAGGTGGACGATGTGGAAGCGGCGCTCGCAAACGTGGAGCAGCACGGCGGCTCGGTGGTGCGGCGCCCGGAGGAGGTGGCGCCGAACGTGGTCATCGCGGCGTTCCGGGATCCCGCGGGGAACGA
>CALMIW010000774.1 GCA_937864275.1 uncultured Dehalococcoidia bacterium | reverse complement strand
GTCCCGAAACTTGCGACGCTGTCGATGCTGTCAGCTCGCGGCGGCGTTGAGCTCCCGCGTGCCGATGTCCATCTTCACGAACGCCTGGCTCCCTTCCATGGAGATCTCGGCGTGGTAGGGCGACTCGCGGAACAGGGTGAGCATCGAGTCGTTCTCGCACAGGACAACGGCCGTGAGTCGGTCGTATCCGCGCAGTCGGGCCTGCTCCACCAGCCGGTCGAGCAGCAGCTTGCCGATTCCGAGACCCTGCATCGCGTCTTCGACCACGAAGGCGACTTCGGCCGAGCGGCGCGATTCGGCTTCGAAACGCCCAACGCCATGGATGGAGTTGTCGCCGGGGAAGCTGACCACGAAGGCGCAGCGCTTCGTGTAATCGACGGTGCAGAGGTGTTTCGCGAAGTCCGGAGACAGCCGGCGCAGCGGTGTGAAGAAGCGCAAGCGTGTGGTGTTCACCGAGAGCCGCTCATGGAATTCCATGAGAAGCGGCACGTCAGCCGGCGTGATCGGCCGGATACGCACCTCCCGCCCGTCGCGCAGCGTAGCTATCCGTTCGCCGGGTGGTTTTGTTCTCATGCCTTCAGTATCCGCGATGCTTCATTGGAGCGGTGTTAAAGCTATGTGCAGATTGCACATACCTATCGACGTCCTCCGCCGCGCCAATGGCCGTGCTCAGAGCTTGCGGGCCCAGTAGTCCAGGATCACGTTGAACCGGTCGACCCGGTGGCTCGGGCGGCCGCTCCGCGAGAGCTCGTGGTCTTCGTCCGGGAAACGCACGAATTCGACGTCCTTCCGCCGCTGCTTGAGCACGACGAACAGCTGCTCGGCCTGCGAAATCGGGCAGCGAAGGTCGACCTCCGAGTGGAGGATGAGCACCGGCGTCTCGATCTTCTTCGCGTAGGTGAGCGGCGACTGGCGCAGCACCGCCTCCAGGTTGTCCTGGATGGTGGCGTCCGGGCCAAGGTACTGCCGGTTGAACGTGCCGCCGATGTCGCTGGCGCCCTGCATCGAATACCAGTCGTTCACGGCGCGCTCGCTGATCGCTGCCTTGAAGCGGTTGGTGTGCCCGATGATCCAGGTCGTCATGAACCCGCCGTACGAGCCCCCCATCACGCCGAGGCGCTCCCGGTCGGCCCAGGGAGCACGTTCCAGCGCTGCGTCGAGTGCCGCCATGACGTCCCGGTAGTCGGGGCCGCCCATGTCCCCTACGAGCGCTCGCGCGAATCCGGTGTCCTGGCCGGAGCTGCCGCGAGGATTGCAGAAGAGCACCCCGTAACCTGCCCCCGCATAGACCTGGAACTCATCGAAGAACGTCTCGCCGAACTGGCCGAACGGTCCGCCGTGGATGTTCAGCAGGAGCGGGTACGCACGGCCGTCTTCGAATCCGGACGGTTTCATAAGCCAGCAGTCGACTTCGGTGCCGGCATCGGTGGTCACGACGAACTTCTCGGCCCGGCCGAGGGCAACCTCTGCGCTCCATCCTGCATTGAAGCTTGTGAGCTGCCGCGATGCGCCGCTCTCCAGGTTCACGATGGAGACTTCGGCGGGAGATGTCTGCGTGCTCGAAACCACGGCCGCCCGGAGCCCCGAGCTGTCCACCGAGTACCACGACGTCATCGCCGCGTTCTTTGCCAGCCAGCGCCCGCCGTCCGGGCTGCCGGCAAGCCAGAGCGAGGACTCGCCACGGTCCGCGGCGACGGTGAGGATGCCGCCGCCGGGCAGCCAGGCCGGTTGGGCGACCGCTCCCGGCAGCCCTCCGGCGCCCATCTCCCGGTCGATGCCCCCGGAGGCGTCGGTTTCGCCCGTGCCATCGGCCTCAATCACCTTCAGCGTGCCGTTGGAGGGCCAGTCCGGGTGGTGGATGTGCGCGATCTTCGTGCCATCGGGCGACCACGACGGGGCGCCGCGGGCTCCCGCAGTGGGGGTCACCTGCCGGACCTCGCCCCCTTTGGCGGAGACGATCCAGAGGTCGCTTGCGCTATCGAACTCGCGCTCGGCGTGCCGCGCTGATACGAATGCGAGCAGTTCGCCGTTCGGCGACCATGCCGGCTGAGTGTCATCCCAGTCCCCGTCGGTCACCTGGGTGGCGTTGCCCGTGGCAACGTCGACCACGAAGAGATGGCGGCGCTGGTCGTAAGTGAAACCCTGGCCGTTCAGCCGGTACTTCA
>CALMIW010000773.1 GCA_937864275.1 uncultured Dehalococcoidia bacterium | reverse complement strand
CTGAGGGCGGCCTTGAGGATCGTGTCCCGTTTACTGGTCCGCATGGGCGGTCCTTTCTCGGTCAGTGCTCGGAGTGCAGCTGTGACTGGGTGCCAGGCAGGTACCGGCGCAGAAGCACTCCGGTGATGACTGCGCCCACCGCGAGAACGACTGCGACGACCAGCATCACAACGAGGTAGGCGGAGTCGAAAGCCGTCGCCGCCGCCTGGAGGATCTCTGCGTCACCCTGCGCAGCAGCCTGTGCCTCAGCGATGCTGTTGCCAGCCGCGTCCGGGGCGCCGTCGGGTAGAACGACGCGTGCGCCGTAGATAGCCGTGAGCAGGCTCCCGAGCACGGACACTGCAATGAGGCTGCCGAACTCGTAGGAGACTTCTTCGATCGAGGCGGCCATGCCTGCTCGGCGCACCGGCACGTTCCCGATAATCGCGGTGGAGGCGACCGCCGAGGCGGCTCCGATACCAGCTCCGGTCAACAGCAGTCCGAGGATCAGCACGCCGAAGGACGACTGGAATCCGATGACCGTCACCACGACGCCGCGGGTGGCGAAGGCGAGACCGCCGGTGATGAGCGCGAGCAGTCCGGTGCGGTGCAGGAACGCGCCCCCCAGGAGCGCTGTCGGCAACGTGCCCACGGCGGCCGCGGCGACCAAGAGCCCAGCTTCCAGCGGGCTGAATCCGGCGACCTGCTGGAATCGCTGCGTGGTGACGAGCTGGATGCCCCCGATCGCGAACATCGCGAACGACGCGGCCAGCACTCCGGCAGTGAACGCCGGGTTGCCGAAGATGGAGAACTCCAACAGAGGTTGCTCCATACCTCGCTGACGGCGCACGAACAGCCAGAACCCGATGGCAGCAACGAGCAGCGCAACAATGATGGTCGTTGCCGAGGGCGGCGCGTGGCCGATCTCTTTGATGGCCATCACCGTTCCGACAAGCCCGATCATCACCAAGATCGAGGAGATGGCATCCCATCGCTTCGAGGGATCCGGGTCGTTGGCCGGGCGGATCAGCCAGGTAGCGACCAGCGCCAGCACCACAACGGGCACGTTGATCAAGAACACCGAGCCCCACCAGAAGAACTCAAGGAGTGTGCCGCCAATAATCGGGCCGAGGGCGAACCCGATGACCGACATACTTCCCCAGACCGCGATGGCGATATTGCGCTCACGCTCGACCGTGAAAGTGGTGCGGATCAGCGCCAGGGTGGCCGGCATCATCGCTGCCGCACCGACAGCGAGCACAGCACGCGCAGCGATCAGGACCTCGGGTGACGGAGCGAACGCTGCCAGCAGGGAAGCCAGTCCGAAGATCACCAGACCGACAACAAACATCCGCGTGTGGCCGATGCGATCCCCCAGGGTTCCGCTGCCCAGCAACAGCCCCGCCATCACCAGGGGGTAGGCATTGATGATCCAGAGGTTCTGTGTGTTCGAAGCCTGCAGTTCCTCAGTCAGCGTCGGCAGGGCCGTGTAGAGAATCGAGTTATCCAAGGTGATCAGCAGCAGACCTGCTCCAACCGTCACCAGCAGCGACCAGCGTCGCCTCTTCGTCATCGCGGACATGCGCGTCTTCCCCTCGTCGTGAACGACATAACTGTACCGGATGGATGGTGTAGTTAAGTCGACGGAGGGAGAGACTCACGGCGCGCGCTATGCATGGCGTGCGGGCGGCGAAGCTTGGAAGGTTTTAGAGCGAAGGCGCGGCACTTCGATGCAGGCAAAACCGGACGAGCTGGTGCCTCAGTTGGGTACAGGTTTATGAGACTTTCAGCGGGTGGTCGGCCTCAGGTTCGCTTCCTGCGTGAACGCGCTCTCGGGATTGTCTTGCGAGGTCGTCTCGACGGAAAATGCCTCAAGGCGGTGACTTCCAGGACTTTCTGCACCATGCTGGGGGTATGAGGCTTCTGGGATATACGCGGGTGAGCACGGCGACGCAGGACGCGCAGCTGCAAGTCGATGCGCTGGTGGAGGGCGGGGTGCAGAAGCGGGACGTGTTCTCCGATGTGACCTCGGGTAGCCGGACCGCGATCGAGCGACCGGGGATGAAACGTCTGCTGGACTACGCCGAGGACGGCGACACGGTGGTGGTGTGGCGCATCGACCGGCTGGGCCGGTCCCTGCTCGACGTCCTGAATACGGTCACGCTGCTGCGCGGCCAGGGCGTGAAGATCAGATCGGTCTCGGACGGGATCGACCCGGAGACGACATCGGGCCGGATGATGCTGGGCATGCTCGCGACCTTGGCCGAGTATGAGCGCG
>CALMIW010000772.1 GCA_937864275.1 uncultured Dehalococcoidia bacterium | reverse complement strand
CATCGACGTCGAAGGCACGCTGGTCAACCCGGTGACGGGCCTGAACGTGATGGGCTGGGTGGCCGACGCCACCGGCGCGGTCGACACCGAAACCGAACTGCAGGCGCTCCAGATCCCGTTCGGTACGCGCATCAGCGCCCAGGCGACGCAAGACATCACGCTCCCGGCGCCCAAGGCGGGCATGATCATGGCCGGCAACCTGGACGCAGGGACGTCCACGGTCGCTCCCGACAACCAGGTGACCACTACCGTCACCGCCTACGACTCCCTCGGCAACGCCAAAACGCTCCGCCTGATCTTCACCAAGACGGCGACGAACCCCTGGGACGTCTCGGCGATGCACGGCATCCCGGACGTCCCCGGCCCGGATGCGACTCCCGGCAATGCGTTCGACGACGCTGTGACCGTGGCGAACGGCACGCTTGCCTTCCTGCCGACCGGCACGCTGGATACGGGCGTGGCGAACAACGGCATGGTGAGCCTTTCGATCCCGGCGGCAGCGCTGGGCACGGGCGCCGACCCGTTGACGTTCACCGTCGACCTGACCTCGTTCTCCCAGTACGCGGGCGCCAGCCAGACCAACCTCCAGAGCCAGACCGGTTCGGCCGCGGGCGCGCTCGTGAGCTTCGCCGTCGGCAGCACCGGCGAAGTCACGGGCATCTACTCCAACGGCGCAAACCGCGTCATCGGGCAACTCGCCCTCGCCAGCTTCACCAACCCCGGCGGCCTTCAGCGGCAGGGACAGAACCTCTGGGCGCCGAGCTCGAACTCCGGCGAAGCCATCGTCGGCCTGCCGAACACGAACGGGCGCGGCTCGGTGAGCACGGGCACGCTCGAGACTTCGAACGTGGACCTCGCCCAGCAGTTCACAAACGTCATCCTTGCGCAGCGCGGCTTCCAGTCATCGTCGCGCGTCATTACCGCCGGCGATCAGATGTTGCAGGACCTGGTGAACATCATCCGCTAGCGCCCTTCGTGCCCCTCTCCCGGCATGGGAGAGGGGCACGGCCAGCCTTCCCTTCGAGGTGGACTTGCTCACCCAGCCATCCCTCGCTCGCGTCAACCGCATCGCCAGCCTTGCCATCCTCCCGATGATGACGCTGGTGATTGTGGTTTTTTCGCGCTTTGCGGGGGACGATGGTTCGGACGCCGCGCCGCCCACGGCCGGCACCGTGGTCGTGGCGAACCTGCGCGTGGAGACGCTGAGCTTCATCGACCTCGCGACGGGAGGTGTGCGCGAACTGGTGCTCCCCGGGCCGCCACACGAGATGGTCGAGTCCGGAGGGCGGATATACGTCACGCTCGGACGCGGCGACGCCCTGGTGGAGGTCGAGCCCCGATCTGCGGCCATCCTCCGGGTGCTCCCGCTGGAAGGCGAGCCGCATGGCATCGCCGCATGGGGAGACAACCTGGTGGTCACGCTGGACAAGGCGAACGCCGCGGTCGTGCTCGACCGGGCAAGCCTGACCGAGATCCGGCGCTACCCGACGGGCGACACGCCCCATGTCATCGCGGTCTCAGGCGAAGCCGTCCTCGTTACCGACTCGCGGAGTGACGCTCTGCGGCAGCTGGAGCCGGGCACGCACACGATCCGCACCGGCGGCCAGCCAGAAGGCCTGGCTATCGCGGGGGGATACGCGGCCACCGCCGACTACGCCTCGGGGACGTTGACCGTCGCCAAGGCGGGAGACCTGTCGGCGGCGACAACGCTCCGGGTCGGTGCCGGGCCAGTCCGCGTGACGCACTTCGACGGCAGCCGCGTGCTGGTGGCGATCCAGGGGACGAGTGAACTGGCGCTCGTGGACCTGGCCGCGCCGAAGGTCGAACGCCGGGTAGGGACCGGCGCCCGCCCGGACGGCATCTGCGTCGCTCCTGGCGGCGGATACGCCGGTGTCGCTTCGAACGAAGCGGGGTGGCTGGATGTCTTTGCCACCGGGAATTGGGAGTCTTCTCTGCGCCTTGACCTCGCACCCGGCATTGGCGCATGCCTCTGGCTCGGGGCGCGTTGACCGCGGCGTAGGATGGCGGCGACGATCACCAGAGCAGAAGGCGGGGACGTTCGAGTGCACTCAGGGCAGGAATGTGGCGTGGGCGGGCGGTTTTCGCGTTGCCGAAATGCAGCGCGCCAGGTCTGCCAGTATTGCGGGCGGGCTTTCTGCGAAGTGCATGCCTACCACGTTGCCGACCACGATGCCGTGTGCGCGCGAAAGCGCTGCCAGGCCAAGCACGACGACCTCGTCCTCCACATGCAGTACAAGGCCCGTGTGAACGAGCGCAACCGCGCCGGGCTGTGCGGCATTGAAGACTGCGGCCCCCACCCCGGATTCGAGTGTTCGCTCTGCAGGGGGCTCTTCTGCGGCCCGCATCTCACCGAGCGCATGTATCCCTTCAGCGAGGGTTGGGTCTCGATCGACCGGCCCGTGAGCATCTGCGAGCGGTGCTGGGAACGGCGCAAGATCTGGCGGAAGCGATGATGGCCGAGCCCAAAGTCTCGCTGGAAGACATCGTTGCGGCGGAACAAGCGATCAGGGGCCAGGTGCGCGAGACGCCGGTCTGGCCACTGCGCGTGCGGTCGCCAGGCCCGGACGTGGACCTGCTGCTGAAGTGCGAACACCTGCAACTGACCGGTTCGTTCAAGATTCGCGGCGCACTGAACTTCGTCCGCCAACTCAGCGACGATGAGGCGAAGCGCGGGCTGGTCGCGATGAGCGCGGGGAATCACGCGCAGGGAGTCGCCCTGGCGGCGCGCGCGAGGGGCATCGGCGCGACCATCGTCGTGCCGGCGACGGCGCCGCTGGCGAAGATCAACGCGACCCGCGGACTGGGCGCCCGGGTGGTGGTGCACGGCGCGTCGCTGGACGAAGCCAGGGCAGAGGCGTTCGCGATCGTCGAGCGGGAAGGCCGCATCTTCGTGCCGCCATTCGATAGCGATGCCGTGATCGCGGGCCAGGGCACGATCGGGCTCGAAATCGCGCGGCAGTCGCCGGACGTGGAGGAAGTGCTGGTGCCGGCAGGCGGCGGCGGACTGCTCGCGGGCGTGGCGCTGGCTCTGAAGCACCTCCGGCCCGGCATCAAGGTGATCGGCGTGCAATCGGCGGCGATGGATGGCATCGCGCGCTCACGCGCCGCGAAGGAGCCAGTATCGGTGGCGGCTACCCGCACCATCGCCGATGGCGTGGCCGTCTCGGGACCTTCCGAGCGGACCTTCGCGATCATCGAACGGTACGTGGACGACATCGTCACGGTGCCCGACGAAGCGATCGCCCAGGCGATCCTGGTTCTGATCGAGCGAGCGAAGTGCGTTGTGGAAGGCGCCGGCGCGCTGGGCGTTGCGGCTGTGATGAGCGGCCGGTACCACCCATCGAGGAAGGCCCTGGCGGTCGTCTCCGGCGGAAACATCGATATCAACCTGATCGGCTCGATGGTGCGGCGCGGACTCGTGGAGGCCGGGCGTTACCAGCACCTGGCGGTCGAAGTGAGCGACACCCCGGGCGAGCTGGCACTCGTCTCGTCGGTCGTCGCCGAAGTCGGCGGCAACATCCTTGAAGTCGACCACAACCGGGAGGCGCCGGGGATGCCGGTCGGGGTTGCAGTCCTTGAACTGCTGCTCGAGGTGAATGGCGCCGAGCAATTCAACGACATTCTCGAGGCGCTCCGCGGACGCGGGCTGCGAGGCGTACCGGGGAGCCCGGCGCGCCTCGCGACGGAGTCGGCGAGGCGCCGGCACGAGTTCCGTTAGCGAGCAGCTTCGCGGGCCGACTGGACAGCCGGGAGAAGCAGCACCGGCTGCGCGTCCTCGGCGGCCGCGTACTTCTGGACGGCGGGCAGCCAGATAACGGCTTGCTGGGTCGAGGGAGTGCTGGCGAGAGTAGCGGCGGAGGCGGAGCCGGTGGTGGCGAACTGGCCGCCGGCGATGGCGGCGACGGTGACGGCGGCGAGAGCGAGGCTGCGGATCTTCATGGCGTTTTCTCCTCAGGCGGCGTGTTTCGCCGCTTCTGGGGGATAGACCGCCGACCGTGAGAAACCTTACAGCGCCCCGCGACCGCCTTTACCCTGGCTCAGCTCGCGGGGCGGTCCTCCAGACTGTCCGGGGAGAGGACGGCATCGAGGACGACGATGACCACCGTGAGCGTGGCCGTGACGACGGCCAGCCTCACGACCTTCCTGACCAGGCGTCCGAGCCATTTCATGCGCCGTCTCCTTCGCCGCGATCGAGCCAATCACGGTAGATGCCGGGTTCGCTGCCCGAGATCAGTGTCGCGCCAGCGGCCTTTTCGTAGAACCCCGCCGGGCCGACGCCGCCAATGATGGCATAGGCGTAGCCCTCCGCCTTCAGCGCTTCGAGGCACTGAAGGAGCAGGACCCTTCCGATTCCCCGGCCCCGCTGCCGTTCATCGACGCCGGTGGGACCGAAGTAGTCGGGCCGCGTCACGTTGTAGCAGGCAAAACCGAGGACGGCACCGGCTTCAGTCGCGATGTAGACGGTCGGAGGCACGGCGGCGAAACCCACGAGCGTTTCGTCGGCCCATGCGGGGAAGTGCTGGCGCACAAATGCCAGGACTGCCGAGCGTTCGTAGCTTTCCGCACGCCGGCAGGTGACTCCCGTGGTGCGCAGCGTTTCGACCTCCGGTGTCACCGAGGCGAGGTCGTAGAGGTTGACGATCATGTCGGGCATGGCAGTTCACCCCCTCTCGCCCCTCGCCCTTCAGCGGCGCCATGGGGACGTCGCAGCCCGGTGACCACGCGGGACTTCCTCAGGCAAGCCCGCCGCCGTCGAGGACGAGCGTCTGGCCTGTGGTGAACGACGACGCCTGGCTGGCGAAGTAGACGCAGGCGCCCGCCATCTCGTCCGGGTCACCGATGCGGCGGAGGGGGCTCTGGGTGAGCGAGTTCTTGAGGACGGCTTCGTTGTCCCAGAGGGCGCGTGAGAACTCGGTCTTGATGAGGCCCGGGGCGATGCAGTTCACGCGGATCCCGTCGACACCCCATTCCTTCGCGCAGACCTGGGTGAGCATGATGATTGCGGCCTTCGAGACCGAGTACGTGCCAAGGCCGCCGCTGGCGCGGAAGCCGCCCGTGGAACTGACGTTGATGATGCTCCCGCCTTCGCCGTGCTCCTTGATCGCCTCGCGGACCATCTTGCTGAGGAAGAAGGCGGACTTCACATTCGTGTTCATGGTGGTGTCCCATGCGCGCTCGTCGATGTTGGCGATCGGCCCGAAGACCGGGTTCGTGGCGGCGTTGTTGACGAGGATGTCGATGCGTCCCAGCTGAGACTTCGTCTCGTTGACCAGGTTCTGGAGAGCGTCCATGTCGCGGACGTTGGTCGGGACGGCAAGACCTTTGCGGCCGGTGGCCCTGACGGCGGCGACTGATTCCTCCAGGGCTTCGACCTTGCGGGCCGCAACGCAGACATCGGCGCCGGCTTCTGCCAGGGCAACCGGATCGGCGGCAGCAGGGCGCAGCGCCGCGGCGAGGGCGACGCCTCGCGTTTCGCCTCGGTCGACCAGGGCTCGAGATCGTGCTCTGACGGGGCC
>CALMIW010000771.1 GCA_937864275.1 uncultured Dehalococcoidia bacterium | reverse complement strand
TCGATGGTGCGGGTCGGCAAGCGCAGCGGAGAGGACATCGAGTAATGCCGCCGCGATTGAAGGAACGCTACCAATCAGACGTTGCCGCCGCGCTCAAAGAGCAGTTCGCCTACGGCAACGTGATGCAGATCCCGCGCATCACCAAGATCAACGTGAACATCGGGCTGGGCGAAGCCCTGACCGATGCGAACGCGCTCGACAAGGCGGCCGACGAGGTCTCCGCGATCACCGGCCAGAAGCCGGTCATCACCCGGGCGAAGCGGTCGATCGCGAACTTCCGCCTGCGCGAAGGCAACCCCATCGGTGTCGCCACCACGCTCCGCGGCGACCGCATGTGGGAGTTCCTGGACCGCCTGGTGAGTGCGGCGCTGCCCCGCATCCGCGACTTCCAGGGCCTGAACCCGAACGCGTTCGACGGCCGTGGCAACTACAGCCTCGGTCTTCGCGAACAGCTCATCTTCCCCGAGATCGAATACGACCGCGTCGATAAGGTCCGGGGTCTCCAGGTCACTATCGTGACTACCGCCCGCACAGACGAAGAAGGCCGGAAGCTCCTCGAGCTGATGGGCCTGCCATTCAGGAAGAACTGAGGAGGCGCCCATGGCATCCAAAGGCATTGTTGGCCGCGACCAGCGCCGGCGCGAACTGAACGCGAAGTACGCTCCCCGGCGTGCCGAACTGAAGGAACAGCTCCGCAAGTCCTGGGACAACCCCCAGGAAGTGATGCGCCTCCAGGGCGAGCTCATGAAGCTGCCGCTCAATTCCAGCCCGACGCGGCTTCACAACCGCGACATGATCACCGGGCGGCCGAAGGCCTACATCCGCAGGTTCGGCCTCTCCCGCATCACCTTCCGAGAGCTTGCCCACAAGGGCTTCCTCCCGGGCGTCACGAAATCCAGCTGGTAAGTGCCGCAGGCATACTGCTAGAGGGGAAGAAGTATGAGTCTCAGTGACCCAATCGCCGACATGCTTACGCGAATCCGGAACGCCTCATCGGCGCGCCACGATTCGGTCTTGATGCCGGCCTCGAAGATGAAAATCGCGATCGCGAACGTCCTGAAGGAAGAAGGCTTCATCAAGGACTTTTCGGTCGCCCTGGAAGAGGGCCGGCCTCAGCCCAACCTGAAGGTTGACCTGAGCGATGGCGGCCGCAAGCAGCCCGTGTTGAACGGTCTGCAGCGCGTCAGCAAGCCCGGCCTCCGGGTTTACGTCCAGCGCCGCGAGATCCCCCGGGTCTACGGTGGTTTGGGCATGGCCATTCTCTCGACGCCGAAGGGCGTCATGTCGGGGCAGGAGGCCCGCCGCAACGAAGTTGGCGGCGAGGTCATCTGCTACGTGTGGTAGGGGAATAGACGATGTCGCGCATTGGCCGCCAACCCGTTTCCGTTCCCTCGAACGTGACCATCACGGTCGGCGAGGGCAACTCCGTCTCCGTGAAGGGCCCGAAGGGTGAGCTCACCCGCCAGTTCCCGGCGAGCATCTCGTTCGACCGCGACGAAGGCGTCATCAACGTCACCCGCCCGAACGACGAAGGCAAGCAGCGGGCCCTCCACGGGCTCTCCCGCTCGCTCCTGAACAACATGGTGACCGGCGTTTCTACCGGTTTCACCAAAGTGCTCGAAGTCCAGGGCGTCGGCTACCGCGCGCAGATGCAGGGCTCGAACCTGCAACTCGCGCTCGGCTTCTCCCACCCGGTGGTGGTGGCGCCCCCGGCCGGCATCACCTTCACCGTCGAAGGTCCCCGTGTAAACGTCGAGGGCATCGACAAGGAGAAGGTCGGCCAGGTTGCCGCCAACATCCGCAAGCTGCGTCCACCCGAGCCGTACAAGGGCAAGGGCATCCGCTATTCCGGCGAGCGAGTCCGCCGCAAGGCTGGCAAGGCCGGGAAGGTAGGCAAGTAATGGCCAAGGCATCATCCGTCCTCGCGCGTTCCCGCCGCCACGCCCGCGTCCGCAAGTCGGTCTCGGGCACTGATGTGCGCCCGCGCCTGAACGTCTTCCGCAGTTCGCAACACATCTACGCGCAGGTCATCGACGACCTCCGCGGTCACACCCTCGCCGCCGCCAGCGATGCCGATAAGGCGCTCGCCAGCGAGGTGCAGGGCAAGAGCAAGAGCGAACGGGCCGCGATCGTCGGCAAGGCGATTGCCGAACGGGCCCAGGCCAACGGCGTTTCGCTCGTCGTCTTCGACCGTGGCGGGTTCAAGTATCACGGCCGCGTGCACGCTCTCGCCGATGCTGCCCGCGGAGCTGGAGTGGGGTTCTAAATGGGAAGCAACCGTTCTGATCGGGGCGACCGCGGCCCTCGCGATAGCCGGGACCGAGCCCGCGACGGCGGCGATGAACTGACCGAAAAGGTCATCTACATCAACCGCGTCGCCAAGGTCGTCAAGGGCGGCCGCCGCTTCAGCTTCAGCGCCCTCGTCGTCGTCGGCGATGGCAACGGCAGCGTCGGCGTCGGCCTCGGCAAGGCGAACGAAGTGCCGGAAGCGATTCGCAAGGGTTCCACCCAGGCGCGCCGCGGCATGATCAAGATCCCCATGAAGGGCGGCACCATCGCCCATCCCGTCTGGAACCGCTTCTCCGCCGCCAAGGTGATGATGAAGCCGGCCAGCCACGGTACCGGCGTCATTGCCGGCGGGGCCGTCCGCTCCATCATGGAAGCGGCGGGCGTCACCGATGTGCTCGCCAAGACGTTCGGCAGCCGCAACCCGGTGAACGTCTCCCGCGCCACCATCGAGGGTCTCGCCTCCCTGCAAGACCCGACCGGCGCGCGTGCGCGCCGCCTGGCGATCGCCCGGGGAGAAAACTAGATGGCCACCATCACCGTCACCTGGCGCAAGAGCGCCATCGGGTACAACAAGGACCAGAAGGACACGATTCGCCGGCTCGGCTTGCGCCGATTGAACCAGTCCGTCGAGATCGAGGACACCCCGGCCCACCGCGGGATGGTCCACAAGGTCCAGCACCTCGTGGATCTCCAGGAAGGGAGCGCGAAATGAGCATCGGCGCACAGGACCTCCGCCCCGACAAGGGCGCGACTCACTCCAAGAAGCGCATCGGCCGCGGCAATAGCTCCGGGCAGGGTACCTATGCGGGCAAGGGGCTGAAGGGTCAGAAGTCGCGTTCGGGCAAGAAACTGCCGTATGACGCGTTCGAAGGCGGCCAGTTCCCGTCGTCCCGGAAGTTCCACGTCCTCCGCGGCTTCAACAACAAGTGGCGCGTCCCCTTCCAGCCGGTGAACCTGGCCACCCTGGACCGCTTCGACGCCGGCGCGACCGTGACCCCGGAAACCCTCCGCGAGGCGGGTATCCTCAAGCGCCTGCGGGAGCCGGTGAAGGTGCTCGGCAACGGCGACCTTTCCAAGAAGCTCACCATCAGCGCCCATCGCTTCAGCGAGACGGCGAAGGCGAAGATTGAAGCCGCGGGCGGCACGTGCATCGTGCTCGCCGGCGAAGACGCAGAAGCGAAGGACAGCTAACAATGGCAGTTCAGCCAGCCCAGCGGCCCCGCCTGCTCCAGGCCATGGTCGATGCCTTCCGCCAGGAAGACGTCCGGCGGAAGCTTCTCTTCACGCTGGCCATGCTGGTGATCTTCCGCTTCGTCGCGCACGTGCCCATCCCGAACGTAGACCGGGACGCACTTTCGGCGGCGTTCGAAGGCAATGCCCTGCTCGACTTCCTGAGCATCTTCTCCGGGGGCGCGCTCCAGAACCTCAGCGTCGCCGCCCTCGGCGTCTATCCCTATATCACCGCGTCGATCATCGTCCAGATCCTGACGCCGCTGGTGCCCCAGTTCCGGGCGCTCTCGGAAGAAGGCGAACAGGGCCGGCGGCGCCTGCAGCTCTACACCCATTGGATGGCGCCGATCATGGCGTTCGTCCAGGGCTACGGCCAGATCGTCTTCATCAACGCCCAGAGCGGCGGCGACGTCGTCACCGACTTCGGCATCGTCGACCACCCGGTCGGGACGTTGGCGACGCTGCTGACGCTCGCGGCCGGCACGATGTTCCTCGTCTGGCTGGGCGAGCTCATCACGGAGAACGGCATCGGCAACGGTGTCTCCATCCTCATCTTCGGCGGCATCGTCGCCAGCCTGCCGGGCCAGATTCCGAGCCTGACCACGCAGTCGATCATCGCTATCATCGGCTTCGCCTTCTTCGCCCTCGCGCTCATCTTCCTGGTGGTGTTCTTCCAGGAGGCGCAGCGGCGGGTCCCGGTCCAGTACGCGCGTTCCGCCTTCAGGGGCGGGCGTATGTATCGCCAGCAAGGCCAGAGCCACATCCCGCTGCGGGTGAACATGGCGGGCATGATCCCGCTCATCTTCGCCTTTTCGATCATGATCCTGCCGCCCATCATGGCCTCCTACTTCACCGACGCCGGCGGCTGGGTGGAGTCAGTTGCCGAGTTCTTCGTCAACCAGTTCCAGGGCGGCCGCGGCGGCGGTGGGACGGGCTGGTACTGGCTCATCCTGTTTGTCATGGTGGTG